>NZ_JBEXLR010000018.1:0-20136 GCF_040610095.1 Micromonospora sp. NPDC004540 | reverse complement strand
CCCGGATCTTCGTGGTCGAAGCGCTCAGCGAGACCAGCGTGCACGTCGAGACCTACTGATTCCCCCAGCACAGACGGGAACTCCCATGCCCCTGAGGTCGAACAGGGGCGGCCGGTGCTGCGCGTACCACCGCTCCCAGAACGCGAAGCCGGCCAGGAAGAGCAGGCCGACGGGGATCAGCACCCACTTGCCGGGGCCGCGCCACTGCTCCCGCTGCACCAGTGGCAGCAGCACCGAGGTCACCCCGAGGCCGAGCAGCAGCACCCCGACCGGGTCCAGCCGGTGCCGGTCCGGTTGGCCGGCCGGGCGGGCCGGGATGAGCCGCCAGCCGAGCACCACGGCGAGGATGCCGACCGGGATGTTCACGAAGAAGACCCAGCGCCAGCCGTGCTCCTCCCCGCCGAGTTCGATGAGCAGACCGCCGAGCAGCGGGCCGACCGCGGTGGAGATGCCGATGGTGGCGCCGAGCAGGCCGAACGCCCGGCCCCGCTCGGCGCCCTGGAACAACTGCTGGATCATGCCGCTCACCTGGGGGTTGACCACCCCGGCGGCGGCGCCCTGGACGAGCCGGGCGGCGATCAGCCACTCGGGCGAGCGGGCCAGCCCGGCCAGCGCGCTGGTCACGGTGAACAGCGCCACCCCGACCACGAACGCGGTACGCCGACCGCGCGCGTCACCGAAGCGCCCGGCCGGCACCAGCACCAGACCGAAGGTCAGCGCGTACCCGGACAGCACCCACTGCAGGTCGCTGGGCGTGGCGTGGACCGCCCGGTCGATCGACGGCACGGCGACGTTGACGATGCTGACGTCCAGCAGGGTCATGAACGCCGCGACCAGGCCGACGCTGAGCGCCTTCCAGCGGCGCCGGTCGTCGGACCCGGTGCTGTCCACCGGCCTCGACCGGTCCGTGCTCATCGTGCCCCCCGACGACCGTCGATCACGCATCCCGGATCGCTACCCGGCCCCCGGTGGGGCAAACGACGATGTCAGGTCATCTGGCGCGCGCACCACCGTGGTCCGAAGTCCAGCCCGGACATCGGGGAGTCCTCCCGGTGCAGCAGCCCCCGCTCGGTGAGCAGGTGCAGCGGCTCGCGAAGTTCCTCCTCGGTCATGCCGGTCTCCTGGGCGATCAGGTCGGGATAGGGGACGTGCCCCCGCACCTCCAGCGCGGCCACCGCCTGGTACACCCGTTCCTCGACCGCAGACAGCTGTACCTGCTGCATCGCTTCCCTCCTCGGCGTGGACCGCCCGACCGGCGGGCGGCCTGCGCCCGGCGGTTACCCGGGCGGCGTCCGTTGATGCCCACCCGATCGGGGGGTCGCGCGCGGCGCGTGCCGGGCGGGCCAAGCGCGCGGTGGCCTAGGCTGCACCCGTGATCATCTGGGACCTCGTCGTCGTCGGTGGTGGCCCCGCCGGCCTCTCCGCCGCGCACGCGGCGGCCCGGGCCGGCGTCCGCACCCTGGTGGTCGAGCGGGCCACCCACCCCCGCTACAAGACCTGCGGCGGCGGGCTGATCGGCACCTCGCTGGGCGAGGTCGCCGACCGGATCGAGGTGCCCGCGCACGACCGGGTCGACCGGATCACCTTCACCCGGGACGGGCGACGTCGCTTCACCCGCCGGCACTCCACCCCGCTGGTCGCCATGGTCCGCCGGGAGGAGTTCGACGACCGGCTGCGCGCCGTCGCCGTCGCCGCCGGGGCCGAGGTCCGCGAGGGCGTCGCCGTCCGCGCCGTCGAGCAGGACCCCGACGAGGTACGCCTGCGGCTGGCCGACGGCGACACGGTACGCGCCCGCGCGGTGATCGGCGCCGACGGCTCCTCCGGCGTGACGGCCCGGCACGTCGGGGTGACCTGGCGCCAGGTCGACCTGGGGCTGGAGCTGGAACTGCCGATCCCACCCGCCGAGCAGGACCGCTGGCGCGGGCGGGTGCTCATCGACTGGGGGCCGGTCCCCGGCTCGTACGCCTGGGTCTTCCCCAAGGGCGACCGGCTCACCGTCGGCGTCATCGCCGCCCGGGGCGAGGGCGAGCGGACCCGGGCCTACCTACGCGACTTCGTGGCCGGGCTCGGCCTGTCCGGGGTCACCCCGGAGCACGACTCGGGGCACCTGACCCGGTGCCGGGCGGAGGACTCGCCGCTGCGCCGCGGCCGGGTGCTGGTTGCCGGCGACGCGGCGGGCCTGCTGGAGCCGTGGAGCCGGGAGGGCATCAGCTTCGCCCTGCGGTCGGGCCGGCTGGCCGGCGAGGCCGTGGCCGGCGGCGAGCTCGAGCACTACGACCAGGAGATCCGCCTCCGGCTGGTGCCGGAGATGCGGGCCGGGCACCGGCTGCTGGAGGTCTTCACGCGGCGGCCCGACGTGTTCCACGCCCTGCTGGCCACACCGCCGGGCTGGCGGATGTTCGTCCGGTTCTGCCAGGGGCGGGCGAGCTTCGGGCGGGTCCTGGCCCGCCGCCCGGTGCGCGCCGGCCTGGCCCTGCTGGACCGGCTGCCGCCGTGGCGGCCCGCCGCGGGACCGCGGTAGTCAGGGCACGACGACGGCGCGGCCGTGGATCTCCCCGCGGCGCAGCAGCTCGTACGCCTCCGGCGCCTCCGCCAGCGGGAAGGTCTGCACGTCGGCGTGCAGATGTCCGGTCCGGGCCAGGGCGATCACCTCCTGGAGTTCCGCCCGGGTGCCCCAGAACGGCACCTCGACCGCCGTCTCCAGGGGCAGCGTCGGCGGCTCGTCGGCGACCGGCCGGACCGGCAGGGTGCCGCCGGCCAGGCCGGCCAGCAGCACCAGACCGCCGGTGGCCACGACCTGCCGGGCGGTGGTGACCGTGGGGTCGGCGCCGACGAAGTCGAGCACGACGTCGGCGCCGTCCGGCGGTGGACCCACCAGTTCCCGGATCCGGTCCACGCTGTCCGGCCCGGCCTGCACCACCTCGTGCGCGCCCATCCGGCCGGCCAGGTCCAGGGCCGCGACACTGGTGTCGACGGCGATGATCCGCACCGCGGTGGTGGCGACCAGGATCTGCACCGCCATGTGGCCGAGCCCGCCGATCCCGATCACCACGCAGGAGGTGCCCGGGCGCAGCCGGCTCCGGGCCAGCTCGACGGCGTGGTAGGGGGTCAGCCCGGCGTCGGTGAGCGGGGCCGCCTGGGTCAGGTCCATCTCCCCGACGGGCAGCAGCCGGGACACGGGCAGCACCACGTGTTCGGCCAGCCCGCCGTCGCGGCTGAGCCCGACGCCACCGACCGGGACCGTCCGGCACTGGTTCTCCGCGCCGCGCAGGCAGGCCCGGCAGCGGCCGCAACCGATGATCCCGTAGACCGCCGCCCGGTCGCCGGCGGACCAGCCCGTCACGCCGGGGCCGAGCTGGTCGACGGTGCCGGCGATCTCGTGTCCGAGGGTCATCGGGGTCGGGTAGAGCCCGGCCGGCGCGTCGAGGATGTGCAGGTCAGAGTGGCAGGCGCCGACCGCGCCGACGCGCAGCAGCACCTCACCGGGTCCGGCGGTCGGGGTGGGCATCTCGACCTGCTCCAGCACCCCGGGGGTGGTCATCCGTACCGCGCGCATGGTCGTCCTCCACCTCGTCGCCGGACGGGTCGTCGCGCCGGCTTACCCGGGCCGGGTCGGTTGATGCGGCGGGTGGCCGGGCGGGCGCACAATGCGGTCATGAGCGAACCGCGTGAGTCGTTCACCGACGAGGAGTACGCCTTCCTGCGGCACGTCCGCTTCGGCGAGCTGCCGCCCGGGGTGCGCCCCGAGGAGCGGGTGGAGTCGACCGAGAGCGAAACCGAGCCGCGCCGGGACCGGCCCGACCCGACCGGCGGGCAGCACGAGTGGCACCTGTGGGCCGCCGGCTGACCGGCCCGGGACGGGGACGGGCCCCGGGTGCGGCACCCGGGGCCCGTCGCAGGTGGTACGGATCAGAAGACCGGCACGCCGTCGCGGACCAGCTTCCAGTTCGGCACGTAGAAGTCGGCCGGCCGGATCTCGCCCTTGGCCTGCGCCCAGTCGATGAGCAGCTGGCGGATCTCCTGCTGCTGGTTGTAGACCTGGGTCTTCACGATTCCCGGGAAGTTGCCGCCACCGCTGCGCCGGTAGTTGTTGACCGCGACGACGAACTGGGCGTCCGCGGCGACCGGGGTGTCGGTGCCCGGCAGGACCAGGCGGGTGATCCGCTGGCCGATCGGCTTGGCGATGTCGATGTCGTAGTCGAGCCCGGAGATGACGTCGTAGTTGTAGTCCGGCACGTTCGGGTCGTTGATGTTCGCCAGGTCGATGGTGTCCCCGGCCGCCCAGGTCCGGAAGTACTTCGCCGAGTACTCCAGGTACGCCTTCACCTCGGCCCCGGTCATCACGACCGCCTCGAGGGTGTTGTCGAAGACGTACAGCCCGGCGACGTCGCGGATCCGCACGTCACCGGCCGGGAAGACGGCCGTCCGGCTGAACGGCGACGCCTGGGACAGCACCGGCAGGCCCGCGTACGCGGTGCCGGCCAGGGCCTGGGTGACCACCTCGGCCTGGACATGGTTGATGAAGTCCAGGATCGGGGTGTCCTTGTACCGCGACTCGACGGTGGACAGCTCCTCCTTGGACTGCGCCACGACCTGGTTGACGTACCCGACGGTCGTGTCGTGCTGGCCGCGCACGGCCGCGAGCACCGCCGGGTCCTCGACCACGCTGTTGGTGTTGAGCGTGGTGGCGGACTTGGCGAGCACCTGCCACCGGCCCTTGACCTTGGTGACGGTGAAGTCCATCCGGGTCAGCCGCTGGCCCCACTTCGACGGCTCCGAGGTGAGCACCTGCGCGCCGGTGGCCTTGTTGGTGACGAACTTCTGCGGCACCTCGTTGTGGGCGTGGCCGAAGAGGATCGCGTCGATGCCCGGCACCTGCTCGGCGATCAGCGCGACCGGGTTCTCGTTCGGCAGCTCCGGGCCGTAGCTGGAGGTGCCGCTGTCACCGCCGTGGGCGGAGATGATGACCAGGTCGGCGCCGCGCTCCCGCATCACCGGCACCCACTTGGCGGCGGTGGCGACCATGTCGGCGAAGACCAGCCTGCCCTCGACGTTGGCCTTGTCCCAGATGGCCACGCCCGGGTTGGTCAGGCCCAGGATGCCGACCTTCAGGGTGGGGGAGTCGTACCCGCCGAGCGCGACCTCCTTGATCACGTACGGCAGGAAGGCCGGCTTGCCGGTCTTCTCGTTGATCGCGTTCGCGGCCAGGGCCGGGAAGCCGAGCTGGCCGATCCAGGTGGCGAGCAGCGGCAGGCCGTAGTTGAACTCGTGGTTGCCCAGCGTGACGGCGTCGTACTTCAGCACGTTCATGGCGTTGGCCATCGGGTGCGTCTCACCGGTGTCGGTGATCGGCTCCTGCTTGGCGTAGTAGGTGGCCAGCGGGGTGCCCTGGATGGTGTCTCCGGCGTCCAGCACCAGGGTCGCCTTGCCCTTGCGCTCCGCGCGGATCTGGTTGACCAGGGTGGCCAGCTTCGCGACGCCGACGTCGTTGTGCTTGCTGTCGTCGAACTCGGCGTCGCGGTAGTAGTCCCAGTTGTAGACGTTGCCGTGGGTGTCCGAGGTGCCCAGGACGGTGAGGTCCCAGGTCTTCGGGGCCTTCGGCGTGGCCTCGGCGGGAGCGCCGGCGATCAGGGGGGCGGTCGCGGCGGCGGCAGCGACGGCCAGCACCTGGCGGCGCGAGGCGCCGGAGGAGGAGGTCATGAGGTGCCCTTCCATGGGGGTGGACGCGCGCCTCGTGGGCGCCGTTGCGCACCATAACGACCGCATGTCACAGAAGCCACATCGCCCCGCGGTATCTCACATCCACCAGCGCGCCGGGCCGCCGCCGCGTAACACCGCGGGCTGGTCCACCGCCGTTTCCGCCCCCGGCGCGGGGGTAGGGCGGGAGGCAGGAACGACGGCACGAGGGAGACCCGGTGAGCGAGGACCAGTACACCCAGCAGGACCCCACCCGCCAGTACGGCCAGCAGCAGGGCCAGCCCGGCCAGCAGCAGTCGGCGCCCGGCACCGAACGGGAGATGGGCCCGAAGCCGGACCACGGCGAGGAGTCGTACCGGGGCAGCGACCGGCTCTCCGACAAGCGGGCGGTGATCACCGGCGGTGACTCCGGGATCGGCCGGGCGGTCGCCATCGCCTACGCCCGGGAGGGCGCCGACGTGCTGATCTCCTACCTCGGCGACGAGGAGGAGGCGGACGCCCGGGAGACCGTGAGCCTGGTCGAGCAGGCCGGGCGCAAGGGCGTCGCCGTGCGGTGCGACGTGCGGGAGGAGGCGAACTGCCGCGAGCTGATCGAGCGGGCGCTGTCCGACCTCGGCGGCATCGACATCCTGGTCAACAACGCGGCCTTCCAGATGTCGCAGGACAAGGGCATCCTCGACATCACCACCGACCAGTTCGACCGGGTCTTCAAGACCAACGTGTACGCCATGTTCTGGCTCTGCAAGCTGGCCGTGCCGCACCTGCCCGAGGGCTCGGCGATCATCAACAGCTCGTCGATCCAGGCGTTCAACCCGTCGCCGCAGCTGCTCGACTACGCCACCACCAAGGCGGCCATCGCCAACTTCACCAAGGCGCTCGCGCTGAACCTGGCCGACCAGGGCATCCGGGTCAACGCCGTGGCGCCCGGTCCGGTCTGGACCCCGCTCATCCCGGCCACCATGCCCGAGGAGAAGGTGAAGCAGTTCGGCACCGACACGCCGATGGGCCGTCCGGCCCAGCCCGCCGAGCTAGCCCCCGCGTACGTCTTCTTCGCCTCGCAGGAGTCCAGCTACGTGACGGGGGAGATCCTGGGCGTGACCGGCGGCAAGCTCATCAGGTGAGCGGGTCGCCCCGTCCCTCCCGCGGTCACCGCGGCCAGGCGGCCATCCGGCGGCGGACCTCGGCGATCTGGCCGGGGTCCAGGCCGTAGCGGGCGAACCGGCGGTCCGGCACCCGGTCCAGGTAGCGGCCCGCCGCCCGGACGTCCTCGGCGTCCAGCGCCGGGTCGACCTGCCGGGCCAGCTCCAGGAGGTCCGCCACCGCGTACCGGTCCAGCGCGGCCGAGACGTCGATGTAGTCGCGGACCTCCCGGCGGTTGACGAGCGCCGCGGTCTTGTTGGCGATCAGGTCCCGGACGTCCATGACTGGGCCCAGGTCCATCACCACCGGGCTGCGGTACCGGTCGAGCCGGGCCAGGCTGAGCCGGATCTGCCGGCCGTCCCGGCTCACCACGAAGTCCCGCAGGTCCCGGTCGTAGCCGTCGAAGAGCTCACCCAGCTCGCTGTCCGGGTCGGCGTCGGCCACCTGGTAGCCGGCCCGTTCCAGGGCGGCCCGCACCCCGGCCGCCGCTGCGGCGGCTGCGCCCTCCACGTCGGCGAAGAGGTCCACGTCCTCCGTCGGGCGGGTGACCAGGCCGTGCGCCGCCCAGGCCACCCCGCCGCCCAGCACGAACCGGTGCGGGCCGGCGGCCGCCAGGGCCACCCGGGCCACCTCCCGGTAGAAGTCGTGCAGGTGGGTCACGCGGTGCGCAGGCCCCGGTGCCGGCTCTCCCACGCCAGCCGGACGCCCCGGGGCAGGTTCAACAGCGGCCACACCCGGCGCAGCGTCCCGCCGTCGATCAGCTCGCGCAGGTCCTCGACGCGGCTGGTCTCGCGCAGCACGTTCTCGTACATCCACAGCAGGTCGTCGGGGTCGGCCAGGTCGAAGGCGCGCTCGCTGCTCCACATCAGGCGCACCGGCAGCTCGACGACGCCGCGGGTGGGCCCGGCGAGCTCGCCGAGGGTGCGTGCCACCACGGCGGGTCGCCCGGGCCGGGCGAGGTACGCGGTGGTGGTGGCCGACATGGTGTCAGGGTAACCCCTGTCCGGCGTTTTCCCATCGCCCTGACCTCGCAGCCATCGCGATCTGGCGGCCCAAGTGGCCATCCCGCCCCCGATCGGGGCGGCCAGATGAACGGACTCGTTCGATGCCGCAGAGCTAGCCTCCTAGGACGCCGTAGGCGGCGTGCGCCCCCGCACTGCCGGCGGAGTATCGGTGCGGCGGGCGGAGTCCGTCCCCACCGACACTCGCCTGAGCGAGTGGAACGCCACGTGTGTCACCGGGAGCCCGAAACACACATGGCGTTCCACCGACGGGGCGGCTTTGGGCGGGGTGTCCGGTTTCGCAGGGTGGTCGGTGGCACTCCGGCGGCGGAATGGCGGGTGAGCGGGGGTCGTTGTACCCCGGTACGGCCGAGGAAGGTGCCCCGCCCGGCGGGGTGGCGAGCCGCCCAGGTGGGTCTGCCGGGCCCGGAATGATGGTGGGCCGCCGGTCGTTGTACATGGTCCCGGCGCGACGAAGAGGCTCTCGCCCCGCGCGCCGGATGATCCCCCAAGACTTTTGAGCGCCTGACGGCGCTTGCGCACACCACCCCCAGCCGACCCCCGTCGGAGTGTGTGTGCGCCAACCCCCCGAATGGAGCTACCCCCATGAACACGATGCTGCGTAAGAGCGTGCTGGGTATTGCTGGTCTGGCTTTCGCCGGTGGTCTGGCCGCCGGTCCGCTGAACCATCACGAGGCGGCGCCGACGGCGGGGCTGTCGGAGGCGGCCGTGGTGCAGGCCGACAAGCCGGACGCGGGCAAGCTGATCCCGCATGGCGTGCAGGGCGCGCAGTCGCGGATCGACCTGAGCGACGAGCAGGTGGGCAACGCGAAGGCGATCATCGCGGCGACGAAGAAGGCTGGTCTCCCGGAGCGGGCCGCGGTCGTCTCGATCGCCACGTCGCTGCAGGAGTCGAAGCTGGAGAACCTGGGCCACCTCGGCGACCGCAACGACCATGACTCGCTGGGCCTGTTCCAGCAGCGCCCGTCCAGCGGTTGGGGTACGCCGGAGCAGATCACCGACCCCGAGTACTCCACCCTGGCGTTCCTGAAGGGCCTGAAGCAGGTTGACGGCTGGCAGGACATGCCGCTGACCGAGGCCGCGCAGACCGTGCAGGTCTCGGCCTACCCGGACGCCTACGCCCAGTGGGAGCAGCAGGCCGCCGACATCGTCAAGAAGCACTGGAACAGCTGAGCCAAACGCTGGCCGGCACCCCGAACATGGGGTGCCGGCCAGCGGCGTCTCCGGATCCGGGGCGAGTTGCCGTCAGCAAGCAGCGAACGGCAACTCGCCAAGATCGGGAGGGGCAGCGCGCCCCGTCCGGGTGAAGAGGGTGGGGTAACCGCGGTGCGGTCGTCGGGGGCGGGGGTTGGATTCGGACATGGACGAGGTGGACGCCGCGGCGCTGCGGCGGGCGTACGAGTCGGTGCTCGTGGAGGTGGACACGGGCGGGTTCGGGCCACCCCCGGACGGCGAGTTGAGCGCCGAGCAGATCGTGGCGCACCTTGCCGCCAACGACGAGCTGATGAGCGAGGCGACCGAGGCGGTGCTGGTCGGCTCGCCGTTCGCGTACTACGACCTGGAGACCATCCACCGGCCGCAGCTCGACGCGCTGGTCTCCGAGTGCGGCGGGCTGGACGGGCTGGCGGCGCTGCTCCGGGCCACCAGCCAGAAGCTCTGCGCTCTCGCCGACCGGCTCGGCCCGGCCGCCGAGACGCCGGTCGACACCGTGCTGCGGGAGGGCTTCGACCTGGACGTGGACGAGTCCCTGCCCTGGGGCCGCGCCCTCGACCTGCACACCCGCGTCCACCTCCCCATGCACCTGGCCCAGCTCCGCGCCCTCCGCCGCCAGCCCCACCTCGCCTGACCGAAGCGGTCAGGGGGTGGGGCGGAAGCTGCGGCGGTAGGCGGTGGGAGCCACCCCGACCCGGGAGTGGAAGTGCTGCCGCAGGGCGGCCGTGGTGCCGAAGCCGGCATGCCGCGCGATCTGGTCGACGGTCAGGTGGGTGGTCTCCAGCAGCAGCCGGGCGTGCTCGGTGCGCTGCTGGAGCAGCCACTGCGCCGGGCTGAGCCCGGTCTCCGAGCGGAAGTGCCGGGTGAAGGTGCGGACGCTCATCCGGGCGTGCGCGGCCAGCTCGCGCAGCGCGACCGGCTCGTGCAACCGTTGCCGGGCCCACTCCCGGGTGGCCGCGGTGCCGGTCTCGGCGGTGCGGGGCACCGGGCGCTCGATGTACTGGGACTGGCCGCCGTCGCGCCATGGCGGCACCACGCAGCGCCGGGCCGACCGGTTGGCCACCGCGCTGCCGTGGTCGGTCCGGATGACGTGCAGGCAGAGGTCGAGGCCGGCGGCCACTCCGGCCGAGGTGAGCACCTCGCCGTCGTCGAGGAAGAGGACGTCCGGGTCGAGGTCCACGCGGGGGTGCAGGCGGCGGAACCGGTCCGCGTAGGCCCAGTGGGTGGTGGCGGGGCGGCCGTCGAGCAGGCCGGCGGCGGCCAGCACGAACGCGCCCGTGCAGATCGACATGATCCGGGCGCCCCGGTCGTGGGCGGCGCGCAGCGCCGCCGCCACCTCCGGGTCCAGCGTCCCGTCGGTCAGCGGCGGGCCGTCGTGGATGCCGGGAACGACCACCGTGTCGGCGGAGTCGAGCAGTTCCAGGCCGTGGTCGGGGAGCACCTGGAAGCCGGCGGCGCTGCGGACGGGTCGGCCGCCCGGGGTGCAGACCTGGACGCGGTAGAGGGGCGTCAGGTCCGCGGTGCGGGCGGTGCCGAAGACCTGGGCCGGGGTGCCGAGGTCGAGGCCGACCACGTCGTCGAGGGCGAGCACCGCGATCCGGTGCGGCACGACAGTCATGGCCCGATTATTGCGCATGATGGCTTTCCGGCCACTCGTCGCGGCGGCACGATCTACCGAGACTCGGAGCGTGACCCGACACCGTCTGCATCCGGCCTGGCTCGTGGCCGGCGTCTCGTTCGTCGCCCTGGTCGGCGCCGCCGGCTTCCGCGCCACCCCCGGGGTGCTGCTGCATCCGCTGCACGCCGAGTTCGGCTGGCCGCTGGCGACCATCTCCGCCGCCGTCTCGGTCAACCTCATGCTCTACGGGCTCACCGCCCCGTTCGCCGCCGCGCTGATGGACCGGTTCGGCATCCGCCGGGTGGTCGCCGGCGCGCTGGTGCTGGTGGCGCTGGGCAGTGCGCTGACCGTGGGGATGACCGCGAGCTGGCAGCTGATCCTCTGCTGGGGCGTACTGGTCGGGCTGGGCACCGGGTCGATGGCGCTGGCCTTCGTGGCGACGGTCACCGGGCGCTGGTTCGTCAAGCGCCGGGGCCTGGTCACCGGCGTGCTCACCGCGGGCGGGGCCGCCGGCCAGCTGGTCTTCCTCCCGCTGGTCGCCGTGCTGGTGCGCGACCACGGCTGGCGGCTGGCGGCGCTGGTCGTCGCCGGGGCCGCGCTGGCGGTCGTACCCCTGGTGGTGTGGCTCCTCCGCGAGCACCCGGCGGATCTCGGGCTGCCCGCCTACGGGGCGACCGAGGTGGCGCCCCAGACGCCGCCGGCCGGCGGGGCGGCGGCCCGGGCGGTCGGCGCGCTCGCCGCCGCCGCGCGGACCCGGCCGTTCTGGCTGCTCGCCGGCGGCTTCGCGATCTGCGGCGCGACCACCAACGGCCTGGTCGGCACCCACTTCGTGCCGGCCGCGCACGACCACGGCATGCCGGAGACCACCGCGGCCGGCCTGCTCGCCCTGGTCGGGCTCTTCGACATCGTCGGCACGGTCGCCTCCGGCTGGCTCACCGACCGCGTGGACAGCAGGCTGCTGCTCGGCGCCTACTACGCGCTGCGCGGCGCCTCGCTGCTGGTGCTGCCGAGCCTCTTCGCCGGCTCCGCCCAGCCGAGCATGCTGGTCTTCATCGTCTTCTACGGCCTGGACTGGGTGGCCACCGTGCCGCCCACCGTGGCGCTGTGCCGGGAGTGGTTCGGCGCGTCCGGCGCGGTGGTCTTCGGCTGGGTGTTCGCCGCCCACCAGGTCGGCGCGGCGCTCGCCGCGACCGGGGCCGGCCTGGTCCGCGACCGGCTCGGCGACTACGCCCCGGCCTGGTACGTGGCCGGCGCCCTGTCGATCGGCGCGGCCGGGCTCTCGCTGCTGCTGCGCCGCCGTGGCGACGAGCCGGCGTTCACCCTTCCGGTGGTCGCGGCCGGCCGGCGGGCCTGGAGCTACCGGGGCTGACCGGTCAGCCGACGGCCCACTGCTGCTCGGGAGCGCCGGTGCAGGGGGCCTGTTCGAGCCGGCGCCCGGCCTCGGTGCCGGCGTCGTCGACCTGCGCGCACTTGCCGCTGTGCACGGCGACCAGCAGCACCGGGCCGGACCCGGTGGGGTTGAGCTTCCACTGCTGGTTGGCCTGGCCGTTGCAGGACCACTGCACCAGGTCCGTGCCGTCGTCGGTGCTCTGCCCGTACACGTCCAGGCACTTCCCGCTGGCCGCGTTGACGAGGACGTAGGTGTCGGCGGCCACCGGGGTGACCACCCACTGCTGTTCCGGCCCGCCCGTGCAGTCGGCTAGCACGGCCTTCGCGCCCTCGGGGTCGTCGCCGGTCACGCCGACGCAGCGGCCGGAGGGGACCCCACGGATCACCTTCGGGGTGGCCGCGGGGGCCGCGGGCGTGGTCGGTGCGGCGCTCGGTGAGGGCGCCGCCGAAGTGGGGGCCGGCGCCGTCGTGGCCGGGGCCGCACTCGACTCGCTCGCCGCCGGGGTCGGCACGGCCGCCGCCGGCACCACCGGCTGGTCGTCGCCGCCGCCGAGCACGCCGGTGGCGAAGAACACCCCCAGGAGTACGCCGACCACGGCGACGCCCAGCGCGATCCGCATCAGCGGGTCCTGCGGCAGCCCGCGCCGGGCCGGCCGGCGGCCGCCGTAGACGGTGCCGGACGGGTCGGTGCGCGGATCGGTCATGGGGGCATCCTGACCCACCGGGACCCTCGAGAGCCAGTCGCCCCGGCTGCGGTGACTCAGTCGACGACCCGGACGTCCTTCCAGAACGCCACCCGGTCGCGCACCATCTCCGCCTCCGGCTTCGGGTCGGGGTAGTACCAGACGGCGTCCGGGCTGGTGGCGCCCGCGTGCTCGAGCGTGTAGTAGGAGGCGGTGCCCTTCCACGGGCAGACCGTGTGGGTGTCGGAGTCGCGGATCAGGTCGTCGCGCAGGGCCGAACGCGGGAAGTAGTGGTTGCCCTCGACCAGCACGGTGTCGTCGCTCTCCGCGACGACCAGGTCGTTCCAGACGGCTTTCGGCATGTCCCCCACGCTATGCCGGCAACCGGGCGGCGGCCACCGCTCAGCGGGCCGGTTCCGGGTCGGTGACGTCGGCGACGGTCGCGGCGAGCGCGGCGAGGGCGGCGTCGGCGTCGACCGCGACGGCCACCCCGTGCTCACCCGCGCCGAGGGTGATCTCCCGGCCCCGCAGCCGCTCGTCGGCGACCACCGGCCAGGCGGTGCTGGCGCCGAACGGGGTGATGGTGCCGCGCTCGTAGCCGGTGGCCGCCCGGGCCGCGGCCGCGTCCGGCATGGACATCCGGCTCACGCCCAGCAGTTGGCGCAGCTTCGGCCAGGAGACGACCCGGTCGCCGGGGGTGAGCACGAACAGGTGGTCGTCCTCGCCGCGGCGGACCACGATGGTCTTGACCACGTCGGGGACGGCGACGCCGCGCGCCGCCGCCGCCTCGGCGAGGCTGCGTACCGGGCCGTGCCGGATCACCCGGTAGGGCAGGCCGGCGGCGTCCAGGGCGGTGAGCGCGGGGGAGGACATGCCCGCCACGGTAACCCGCGGGTCTCCGGGCGGCCCCGAAAAGGCCACCGTGGACATCCCACGAATTGGCATACCGAGGCGTAAGGTGATCTCATGCACGCTGTCCGTGATCATGAGCGGGCGGTGGACGCGCTGCGGCGGTCGTACGCCGCGGTGCCCGCCGGGGAACCCGTACGGCTGGCCAAGCAGACCTCCAACCTCTTCCGACCCCGATCCGCGCCGCGCACCCCCGGCCTGGACGTGAGCGGCCTGACCGGGGTGCTCGCCGTCGACCCGGACGCCCGGACCGCCGACGTGCAGGGCATGTGCACCTACGAGGACCTGGTCGACGCGACCCTGCCGCACAACCTGATGCCGCTGGTCGTGCCGCAGCTGCGCACGATCACCCTGGGCGGCGCGGTGACCGGGCTGGGCATCGAGTCCACCTCGTTCCGCAACGGCCTGCCGCACGAGTCGGTGACCGAGCTGGACATCCTCACCGGGTCCGGCGAGCTGGTCACCGCCCGGCCGGTCGGCGAGCACGCCGACCTCTTCCGGGCCTTCCCCAACTCGCTGGGCAGCCTCGGCTACTCGACGCGCCTGCGCATCGAGCTGCAACCGGTCCGCCGCCACGTGGCGCTGCGCAACATCCGGTTCGGCCGGCTGGAGGAGCTGACCGACGCGATCGCCGAGGTGGTCGCCAAGGGCTCCTGGGAGGGCGAGCCGGTCGACGCGATGGACGGGGTGATGTTCAGCCCCGGCGAGGCGTACCTGGTGCTCGCCACGTTCACCGACGAGGCCGACGGCCCGCCCAGCGACTACACCGGCCAGGACATCTACTACCGCTCGCTGCGCCGGCGCACCCGGGACGTGCTCACCACCCACGACTACCTGTGGCGCTGGGACACCGACTGGTTCTGGTGCTCCGCCGCGTTCGGGGTGCAGAACCCGGTGGTCCGCCGGCTCTGGCCGCAGCGCTACCGGCGCAGCGACTTCTACCACCGGCTCGTCCGGCTGGAGCACCGGCACCAGGTGGCCGCCCGGATCGACCGCTGGCGGGGCCGGCCGGCCCGGGAGCGGGTGGTGCAGGACGTGGAGATCCCGCTCGCCGGCACCGCCGACTTCCTGCGCTGGTTCGCCCGGACGGTGCAGATGACCCCGGTGTGGCTCTGCCCGCTGCGGCTGCGGGAGCCGGCCGGTCCGGGATCCGCCCGGGCCTGGCCGCTGTATCCCCTCCAACCGGGCGAAACCTATGTGAACATCGGTTTCTGGGGGAGCGTGCCGATCGCCGAGGGCGCCGCCGACGGCGACGTCAATCGGGAGATCGAGCGCGCGGTGTCGGAGGCGGGCGGGCACAAGTCGCTCTACTCCGACGCGTACTACGACCGGGCGGCGTTCGACCGGCTCTACGGCGGGGAGACCTGGCGCGCCGTGAAGGGACGCTACGACCCGGACCACCGGCTCACCGGACTGTACGAGAAGGCGGTAGCGCGAGCATGAGTCTGACCGACCGAACACCCGGGGCGGCGAGTGCCCCGGCCGGCCCGCCGGCGGGGGGCCGGCGTGGCGGACCGACCGTGGCGGACGTGATCCGCGCGGTCACCACGGGCGACCTGCCCGTCCGCATCACCGGATACGACGGCAGCGCGGTCGGCCCGGCCGACGCCGGGATCACCCTGGCGATCCGCACCGAACGCGGGCTGTCCTACCTGCTCACCGCCCCGGGTGACCTGGGCATGGCCCGGGCCTACGTGAGCGGCGACCTCGGCCTGGAGGGGATCCACCCGGGCGACCCGTACGAGGCGTTGCGGGTGCTCAAGGACGAGATGGCGCTGCGGATGCCGCCGGTGAGCGAGGCGCTGACCCTGGTCAAGGGGCTCGGCTGGGAGCGGCTGCTGCCGCCGCCGCCCCCGCCGCAGGAGGCCGCGCCGCGCTGGAAGCGGGTGATGGACGGTCTGCGCCACTCGCGGATCCGGGACAGCAACGCGATCTCCCACCACTACGACGTCTCGAACGCCTTCTACGAGAAGGTGCTCGGCCCGTCCATGACGTACACCTGCGCGGTCTTCCACAGCCCCACCGACACGCTGGAGGAGGCGCAGCGGGCCAAGTACGACCTGGTCGCCGGCAAGCTGGCGCTGCAGCCGGGGATGCGGCTGCTCGACGTCGGCTGCGGCTGGGGCGGCATGGTCCGGCACGCGGCCCGGGAATACGGCGTCAAGGCGCTCGGCGTCACCCTGTCGCGGGCGCAGGCCGAGTGGGCGCAGGCGGCGATCGAGCGGGAGGGGCTGGGCGAGCTGGCCGAGGTGCGCCACCTCGACTACCGGGACGCCCCGCGTGAGCAGTTCGACGCGATCTCCTCGATCGGGTTGACCGAGCACATCGGGGTGCGCAACTACCCGGCCTACTTCGGGTCGCTGCGCGGCCGGCTCAAGCCTGGCGGGCGGCTGCTCAACCACTGCATCACCCGGGCGGACAACCGGGCCCCGCACCGCTCCGGCGCGTTCATCGACCGGTACGTGTTCCCGGACGGCGAGCTGGCCGGCCCGGGCCGGCTGATCAGCGAGATCCACGACGCCGGGCTGGAGGTGCACCACGAGGAGAACCTGCGCCAGCACTACGCGCTGACGCTGGCCGGCTGGTGCCGCAACCTCGTCGAGCACTGGGACTTCTGCGTCGACGAGGTCGGCCCGGGCACCGCCCGGGTCTGGGGGCTCTACATGGCCGGCTCCCGGATGGCCTTCGAGCGCAACGGGATCCAGCTGCACCAGGTGCTCGCCACGCACAACGGCCCGCAGGGGGTTAACGACTACCCGCTGCGTCCCGACTGGACGCCCTGACGATCCTCGTCCCACGGAAGGCCGCGCGGAACGCGCGGCCTTTCGTCGTGAGACCGGTCGTTCCGGCAGTCAACCTTCGGGCGTGACCCGTCGTCCTTGGTGACGACGAAAGGAGAGCCGGTGTGGCGGGAGAAACGCTTCGAAGGGCTGGACGCCCTCGTCGCGGAACGCGGCGGTGCCCTGCTCGCGACGGCGGTGCTGCTGACCGGTAGCCGGGTCGCCGGGGAGGACCTGGTGCAGGCGGCGCTGGAACGGCTGATGCGGAACTGGCACCGGGTGCACGGCGACCGGGAGGGCTACCTGCGCCGCACCCTGTACCACCTGGCGGTGGACCGGTGGCGGCTGCGCCGGCGCCGGCCGGAGGTGCTGGCCGAGGTCGAGCCGCCGGGCCAGCCGGATGGCACCGAGGCGCTGCACCTGCGGCAGGCGCTCGTCCAGGCGCTGGGCCTGCTGCCGCCCCGACAGCGGGCCGTGCTGGTGCTCCGCTACTGGGAGCAGTTGAGCGAGGCGGAGGCCGCCGAGGTGCTCGGCTGCTCGGTCGGCACGGTCAAGTCGACCACTTCCCGGGGGCTGACCCGGCTACGTGAACTCACCGCGGACTGGGCGCTCGAAGGCGCCGGGATGAACGGAGCACGCAGATGACGACCGACCTCGAGGATCAGCTCGTCGCCGGGATGCGGGACCAGGCCGCCGGCCTGACGCTCACCCGCGACGTGCTCGCCGCTGCCGCCCGCCGCCACCGGCGGCGCACCGCCCTGCACCGCACCGCGTACGCGGCCGGGGTGGTCGGCGTGGCCGGGGCGCTGACCGCGGCGCTGACCGTCGGCGCCCCCGGCTCACCGGGCGGCGGCACCGGCTCGTCGGGGCCGGTCGCCGGGCGGCCGACGCCCGCGGCGAGCCCGCAGTCGCCGCAGCTGCGGCTCGCCGCCGCCGCGGCGGCCAGCGAAAACATCAGTTACCGGGTGAAGGTCACCACCACCTCGCTGAACGAGCCCCCGCCGAAGGGTGAGCTGCCGGAGCCGGTGAGCGAGCGGTGGGTCACCAAGGGTGCCTTCGATCCGGCGACGGCCACCGGCTATCTGGAATCGCCGTACAAGGGGCAGCTGCGTCCCGCCATCGTGGCGGGCTTCGAGCACGAGCGCCTGATCGACGGTGTTCGGTACGTCGGGGCTCGGGACGGCGCCGATCCCGAGAACGGGAAGATCGTGTGGAGCCGGGAGAAGGAGAAGCAGGACAACCTCGACTACGACATGGCGATGGGCGGCGGCATGGGGGCCTCTGCGAGCCCGGCGGGGCTGCTCCGGATGTTGCGCCAGGCCGGTGCCACGGTCACGGAGAAGGCCGACGGCGTCTACCACTTCGAGGTCTCCGTGCCGGATCCGTCCGGGGAGATCGTCGCCGACCGCCTCGTGGGCGAGGTGACGGTCGGCGCGGACGACCGGATCGCCAAGGTGGCCTACGACCGCACGTCCCGGATGGCCCGGAGCAGGGACTACACCATCCGCCTCAAGGTCGTCATCGAGCTGTCCGGCTATGGCCTGCCGGTGAAGGTGGAGCCACCGGCCCACGTCGTCGTCCTGGGCAAGTAGGCACGAAAGGCCGCGCGGTCCGCGCGGCCTTTCGTCGAACCTATTGACAAAGAAGTTTTGTACGTACAAACTGATTTTGCCATGAGAGACGTCCTGTACCTGGAAGAGCGCGAGCAGGCCGAAGCCCTGCTCAAGCCGCAGCGGATCGAGGTGCTGCGGCAGCTCGCCGAGCCCCGCACCTGCACCGAGATCGCCGCCCGGCTGGAGCAGACGCCGCAGCGCGTCTACTACCACGTCAAGCAGCTCGTCGCGGCCGGGCTGGCCGAGCAGGTCGCCGAGCGGCGCGTGCGCGGCATCAACGAGGGCATCTACCAGGCCGTCGCCCGGTCCTACTGGCTCTCGCCCCGGCTGGTCGGCCGGATCGGCGGGGCCCGGCGGGCGCAGGACGAGCTGAGCCTGGGCTACCTGCTCGACCTCATGGAGGAGGTCCAGGCGGACATCGCCGCGCTGGACCGCACCGCCCCCGAGCTGCCGTCGATCGGTGTCTCCGGAGAGATCCGGGTGCCCGCCGAGCGGCGGCAGGAGTTCCTGCACGACCTGCAGTCGACGCTGCGGGACCTTTTCACGCGCTACGGCGGCGCCGAGGGGGACGCCTTCAAACTGGCCGTGGCCTGCTACCCGAAGGGCGACAACCATGAGTGACCTGCTGACCGTCCGGGCCCGCCTCGCCGCGCCGGCCGAGACCGTGCGCCGCGCGCTGACCGACCCGGCCGAGCTGCGCGCCTGGCTGGCCGAGCACGCCGAGGTCGAGCTGCCCCGGCGCTACGAGTTCTGGGGCCGCTACACGCCGGAGGGTGACGCGCCGCACCAGCGCCTGCTGCACGCCGACGAGCGGACCCTGCGCTTCGCCTGGACGCTCGACGGGGTGGAGACCACCAGCGAGTTCGAGCTGACGCCGGAGGACGGGAGCACCGTGCTCACCCTGCGGCAGAGCCACTTCAGCTTCGCCGAGGCCATGAGCGGCAGCAGCATCCGCGGCGTCCTGCAGACCTTCTGGGCGCTTTCGATCGCCAACCTCAACGCCCACCTGGAGGGCCGCCCGCTGCTGCCGCGCACCGACTTCACCTCCGCCGACCTGCGCGGCGAGCTGCTGATCGACGCGCCGGTGGACAAGGTGTGGACCTCGCTGACCGACTCGGAGCAGGCTAGCGCCTGGTTCGGCTTCCCGATCGGCATCGAGCCCTGGGTCGGCGGCCGCTACGCCATGGGCGGCTTCGACGCGGGCTACGCGGCCAAGGTGGTCGACCTGACGCCGGGCCGCGCGCTCTCCGTCGACTGGGGACCGACCGGCGTCAGCACCTGGGAGCTGGCCGAGTCCGACGGCCGGACGAAGCTGACCTTCGTGCAGTCCGGCTTCGACGAGAGCAACCCCCCGTACGCGGCCTGGAGCGGGAGCGTGGCCGGGCTCGCCGAGCTGCGCCGCTTCCACGAGCTGGCCGACTGGCAGCCGATCTGGCTGGCCGAGGAGATGCCCAGCAACGCCTGAGCCTTCGGTCCCCGGCCCCACCCACCGCGGCGGGGCCGGGCACACCGGAACTCCACAGGAAGGGCACAAGCCCGCCCCAGATCCCCGCGCCACGGTGGAGCCATCACCGAAGCGAGGAGGATCCATGCGCAGCACCGACCTGACCGCCCCCACCGTCGCCGTGCTCGGCGACCCCGGCCGGATCGCCGGGCTCGCCCGCCGGCTGTCCACCGCCTGGCGGGTGCGCCACACCGCGAGCCTCGACCACGTGCAGCCCGGCGAGCTGGTGCTGCTGGTCCACCCGGTGGTGGCGGCCGTCGCGCGTACCCGCCGGGCGTTGCCGGCCGGATGCGCCCTGGCCGTCCTCGTTCCCGGCGACGCCGACACCGCCACCATCGCCGACGTGCTGCTCGCGGGCGCCGACGTCTGCGTCCGCGACGGCTCCGCCGCCATCCTGGCCGGCCATCTCGTCGCCTGTCACCGACGGCTGAGCCGAGCGCCGTCACCCGGGGTCGACCGCGACCCGGTCCCGGCCGGCGCCCACCGGACGGTGGTGGCCCGATGACCGACACGATGGCCCGCCCCGCCGCTGCCGTCCCCGTGCCGCCGGTCCCGGCCGGCCCGCCGGC
>NZ_JBEXLR010000017.1:83387-88826 GCF_040610095.1 Micromonospora sp. NPDC004540 | reverse complement strand
CGGTTGGGCGCCGGACCCCGAGTACGCGAAATACCCGGACCATGATCTTCACGATGTTCCGCTAATAGTGTTGGAGGCCGCGCGCACGTACATGGCCCAGCTCCCAGAGCGCCCGCCGCTGCGGCTCGCTCTCCACGCCCTCGGCCACCACGGTCAGGTCGAGGCTGCGGCCCAGGTCCAGGGTGGAGCGGATCACGGCGGCGGCCTCGGCCGCGCTCTCCATCGCGGTGACGAAACTCCGGTCGATCTTCAGCTCGTGCACCGGGATGCGGGAGAGCAGCGAGAGCGAGGAGTAGCCGGTGCCGAAGTCGTCCAGGGCCAGCCGTACGCCGGAGTCGCGCAGCCGGCTGAGCACCCGGTCGACCACGTCGAGCTGGCTGAGCGTCAGGGTCTCGGTCAGCTCCAGCACCAGCCGGTCCGGCGGCAGGTCGTGCGCCCGCAGCCGGGCCAGCACCGCACCGGGGAAGCGGGCGTCGAGGAGGCTGCGCGGTGACACGTTCACCGAGACCGGCAGGTCGAACCCGGCCTCCCGCCAGGAGCCGGCCGCGATCAGCGCCTGGTCGAGGATCGCCTCCGCGAAGGCGGGCAGCAGCCCCGACCGCTCGACCGCCTCGATGAAGCGGAGCGGGTCGATCATGCCGTGCGTGGGGTGGCGCCAGCGGGCCAGCGCCTCCGCGCCGATCACCTCGCCGCTGCCCAGGTCGACGATCGGCTGGAAGTTGACGGTGAACTCGTGGTCGGCGACGGCCCGGGGCAGCTCGCCGCCGAGGGTGAGCCGGCCCAGGTCGGCGGTGTCGCGGGTCGGGGCGTACGTGGCGATCCGCTGGCCGGCCCGCTTGGCCTGGTACATCGCCACGTCGGCGCGGCGCAGCAGCTCGGGCATCCCGCCGCTGGCCGGAGCGACCGCGATGCCGCCGCTGGCCTCCACGCTGATCCGCATGCCGTCCAGGTCGAGCGGCTCGTGCAGGGCGGCCAGCAGCGCGTCGGCCCGGTGCGCGGCCACCGCCGGGGCCGGCAGGCCGCGCAGCAGGACGGCGAACTCGTCGCCGCCGAGCCGGGCCACCAGGTCGTCCGGGCGGGCCGCGCCGCGCAGCCGGTCGGCGACCTGCGTCAGCACCCGGTCGCCGGCGCCGTGCCCGAGGGTGTCGTTGACCTCCTTGAAGTGGTTGAGGTCGATCAGCACCAGGGCGGTGACGCCGTCGGCGTGCCGGTTGGTGAGCTGCTCGGTGCCCTCGTCGAGCAGGTGCCGCCGGTTGGAGAGCCCGGTGAGCGCGTCGTGGGTGGCGGCGTACGCGTGCTCGTCGGCGATCCGGGCCAGCTCGGCGTACGCCTGGGCGTTGCGGACCGCGGTGCAGAGCGCCGAGGCGAAGGTACGCAGGGTGTACTGCTCCCGCTCGGACAACTCGACCGGCCCGGCGAACCGCAGCCGCAGCACCCCGAGGTCCACCGCCCGGTCGTGACCCTCCAGCGCGACCGGCATGACCCTGCCGTCCACCGTGCTGGCCTCGGGGGTCGCCCCGTCGTACGCGATGCCGGCGGCGCTGCCGCGGACCGTGCGCCGCCGGTCGCGCAGTTCGATCTCGACCTCGTCGGCCGAGAAGAGCTCGGCGGCCCCGGTGACGGCGGTGGTCAGCACCTGGTCGAGGTCGACCACGTTGAGCGCGTCGGTGGCCCGGGCGAGTCGTTGCCAGGCCTGCTGCTCCGTGCGGGTGCGGATCCGCGTCGAGTAGGCGAGGTGCAGGCTGAGCACCAGCGGCGGCACGGCGAGCAGCAGCCGGGGGTCGGCCCGGAGGATGAGCACGGTGCAGGCGGCCACCACGAACCGGACGGCGAAGCCGGCGACCCGCAGGTCCAGGTCACTGCGAAACTGCCGCAGGATGCGGGTGCCGGAGGCGAGTGCGATGACCGGCATCGCCAGCAGATCGTCGAGGAAGGCCGCGACCAGGTAGACGATGCTCAGGGTGCCGATGAGACTGCCGATCGGCGGCGACGACCCGGGCCAGTGGAGGAACCCGGCGGCGGCCGCCGTGCCCCCGGCGATCAGCACGTTCTTGCCGATGCCGAAGGCGGCCTTGATGGCCGGGAGACGCAGGATGGCGGAAGCGCCGGCCACGCCCAGGACCGTGCTCAGGACGACCCACGAGGCCGGGGCGATCGCGACACCGATCACGATGGCGGTCTCGACCCATGCGATGGAGTGCGTGGTCGACCGGATCCGGACGGAGGTCTTGACGATCCCACCGACCGCGATCATGAAGGTCAGCGTGGCGAACGTGGCCACGTCCCGAACGGAGCTGGGTGGCGTCCGCACCAGGAAGGTCGTCGCGGTGATCACCACGGCTGACGCGAGAACGACGATGAGACCGACGAGCGTCAGCAGCTGCCGATCGGTCTCAACATCGCGTCGTCCGTCGGTGTGGCTCACCCAGCTCCAGTGGCTGAACGGCTGAAGCCTGGACCGGCATCAACCAGCAGGTTCGATGCCAGGAGCCTACCGCGAGGGATTCTCGGGGTGAAGTCCCGCAGTTTCAGTGCCACTCGCTGCCGCGCATAGCCCGACTCCTTCCCGACCGTCTTTCGAAGCTTTCGAAGGTTCCGCAAAACCTCGAATGCAGCTTAGGGGCGGGGGACGCCCGGTCAGAAGACATAAATGTCGGTATGCGCAATATTAGCCAACACTGTGGTGTTATATGACGTTCTGTCCATCAACGTTGTGCGGAGCGGAGTGAGCCCTATCCCGCACGTGCCCGCCTCGTAGCCGAGCGCGACCGCACTGCTGTGGAACTTGCACCTCGCCTGTCAGACTGGACAGTCGCCCGTTCATTTTCAACCTCGCTTCGGCCGAGGATGCGAACCAAAATGGACCACGCACTCGGGTAAATGCCCCGTAGCAGGTCGGCGACCCGCCGCGACGGTCGGTGGAATTCCGATGCGAGCGATTTACGCGAACCAAATCCGGATTCGGCCCGCGTGAATATTCGAGTCCTGGGTGGTCCCGTGGCACGGGCCGAGGACGGCTATCTGCGTCTCGGCACACCCAGACAACAGCTCGTGTTCGCCATGCTCGCCGTGCAGGCGGGCCGACTGAAGCGCGCGCCCGGCCGTACCGGACGGATAGGCTCGCGGCCGTGACCGAACCCGCGCAGCTCACCCACGTCGACCCGGCCGGCGCGGCCCGAATGGTCGATGTCTCCGCCAAGCCGGTCTCCGGCCGGCTCGCGGTCGCCGCCGGCCGGCTCCGCACCACCGCGGAGGTGGTCGAGTTGCTGCGCCGCGACGGCCTGCCCAAGGGCGACGCGCTGGCGGTCGGCCGGCTCGCCGGGATCATGGGGGCCAAGCGCACCCCCGACCTGATCCCGCTCTGCCACCCGATCGCCCTGCACGGCGTCACCGTTGACCTGCGCCTCACCGACGACACCGTCGAGATCACCGCCACGGCGCGGACCGCCGACCGGACGGGGGTCGAGATGGAGGCGCTCACCGCGGTGGCCGTCGCCGGGCTCGCCCTGGTCGACATGGTCAAGGCGGTCGACCCGGCGGCGTCGGTGGACGCGGTCCGGGTGCTGCGCAAGGAGGGCGGCAAGACCGGCGAGTGGGTCCGGCCGGAGGACCGGCCGTGATCCGGGCCCGGGTGATCGTCGCCTCGAACCGGGCCGCCGCCGGGGTCTACGCGGACACCAGCGGCCCGCTGCTCGTGGCCGGCCTGCGCGAGCTGGGCTGTGAGACCGACGAGCCGGTGGTGGTGCCCGACGGCGAGCCGGTCGGCGCGGCGCTGCGCGCGGCCCGCCACGAGGGCGTCGACGTGGTGCTGACCAGCGGCGGCACGGGTGTCACCCCGACCGACCGCACCCCCGAGGTGACCCGACCCCTGCTCGACTACGAGATCCCCGGCATCGCCGAGGCGATCCGCGCGCACAGCCGAGACGCGGTGCCGACGGCCGCGCTGTCCCGCGGGCTGGCCGGGGTGGCCGGCCGGATGCTGGTGGTCAACCTGCCCGGGTCGCGGGGCGGGGCCAAGGACGGGTTGGCCGTGCTCGGGCCGATCCTGCGGCACACCGTCGACCAGCTCCGCGGCGGCGACCACTGACGATGGCCGGCGCAGCGCCCGGGAGCCCTCGGCCACCCGGCCGGGGATAGGCTCGGCCGATGAGCACGGAAACCGCAGCCGCCGCGGCCGAGGTCGCCGCGCCGCCGCCGGCCGGGTGGGCGGAGGCCCGCTCCCGGGTGTACGCGGTGGGTCTCGCCGCCGCGCTCCCCGCCGTCGACCGGCCGCTCGCCGACGCCGACGGGCACACCCTGGCCGAGCCGCTGGCGCCGCGGACCGACCTGCCGGCGTTCCCGACCTCCAGCGTGGACGGCTGGGCGGTACGCGGGGACGGCCCGTGGCAGGTGGTCGGCCGGGTGCTCGCCGGGCACGCCCCGCCCCCGCTGGAGGCCGACGGCAGCACCGTGGAGATCGCCACCGGCGCGATGGTTCCCGAGGGCACGACCGCGATCCTGCGCATCGAGGAGTCGACCCGGACCGCCGACGGCCGGGTGGCCGGCACGCCCCGTTCGGCGCCGGAGTGGCGGGAGCCGGGCGAGGAGGCGTACGCCGGGGAGGACCTGCTGCCCGCCGGCACGCCGGTCGACCCGGCGGTGATCGGCCTGGCCGCCTCCTGCGGACACGACACCCTGCGGGTCCGCCGCCGGCCCCGGGCCGCGCTGCTGGTCTTCGGTGACGAGCTGCTGACCTCGGGCCCGCCGGGAGCCGGCCGGGTCCGCGACGCGCTCGGCCCCGCGGTGCCGGCCTGGCTGCGCCGCTACGGCTGTCAGGTGCGCCCCGCCGACGTGGTCGGCCCGGTGGCCGACACCCTTCCCGCCCACGTGGCCGCGCTGCGCGCCGCGCTCGCCGACGCCGACCTGGTCTGCACCACCGGCGGCACCATGCACGGCCCGGTCGACCACCTGCACCCGACGCTGGAGGCGCTCGGCGCCGACTACGTGGTGAACACCGTGGCGGTCCGGCCGGGCTTCCCGATGCTGCTGGCCCGGCTGGTCGACGGCGACGGCCGGGTGCGCTTCGTGGCCGGCCTGCCGGGCAACCCGCAGTCCGCCGTGGTCGCGCTGGTCTCGCTGGTCGCACCGCTGCTCGCCGGCCTGCAGGGTCGGCCGATGCCGGTGCTGCCGCAGGTCACCCTGGCCGAGCCGGTCCCGGGGCGGGGCGACTACACCCACCTCGCCCTGGTGCGGTGGGACCGGGTGGCCGGCACCGCGCACCCGGTCGGGCACGTCGGCTCGGCGATGTTGCGCGGGCTGGCCGGCGCGGACGGCTTCGCGGTGATCCGGCCGGGCACGAGCGGTGCGGCGGGCGACCAGGTGCCGCTCGTGCCGCTGCCGCTCACCCCCGGGGAGCGGTCGTGGTGAGCGCGAGGAGTGAGCCAGGGTTGCGAGCCCCGC
>NZ_JBEXLR010000017.1:0-83288 GCF_040610095.1 Micromonospora sp. NPDC004540 | reverse complement strand
CAGTCGCGAACGGAAGGCGACGCTGTGAGCGCGAGGAGTGAGCCAGGGTTGCGAGCCCCGCAGTCGCGAACGGAAGGCGACGCTGTGAGCGCGAGGAGTGAGCCGGGGTTGCGAGCCCCGCAGTCGCGAACGGAAGGCGACGCTGTGAGCGCGAGCCCGGAGGCGACGAACCAGGGTGGAACGTTGGGCGTGGTCCTCGGCGCGGTGACCGACCGGCCGCTGGACCTGGCCGCGCACGAGGCGGCGGTCGCCGACCGCCGGGCCGGCGCGGTGGTCTCGTTCCAGGGTGTGGTCCGCGACCACGACCACGGCCGCCCGGTCACCCGGCTCGAGTACGAGGGCCACCCGACCGCCGAGGCCGTGCTGCGCGAGGTGGCGGCCGAGATCGCCGCCGACCCCGACGTCTACGCGGTGGCCGTGTCGCACCGGATCGGGCCGTTGGAGATCGGCGACGTGGCCCTGGTGGCGGCGGTCAGCACGGCGCACCGGGCGGCGGCCTTCGCGGCCTGCGCGCGGCTGGTCGACGAGGTGAAGGCGCGGCTGCCCATCTGGAAGCGGCAGGTGTTCGCCGACGGCACCGAGGAGTGGGTGAACTGCCCCTGACTCCTCAGCGCCGGGCGGCGAGCTGTGCCGTCCGGGCGAGCCGGTCGTGATAGAACGCCGGCTCGGCGCCGGGGCGCCAGGGCAGCGCCGCGACCAGCACGATGAGGGCGATCGCCAGGGAGTTTTCCATCAGCGCGCCGAACAGGCCGTCCTGGTAGTGGGACACCTCGGGGAGCTGGTGCTCGTACGGCCAGATCGGCGAGATCAGGAAGAGCAGGTAGAGCCCGAGCGCGCCGACCCCGTGCCGGAGCCCGGTCAGGGTCGGGTACCAGATCGGCGGGCGCAGCGCCGGCACCCCGCTGGCCGGCGGCGTGCCGGTGCCCCGGGGCAGGAGGCCGCGGCTCGCCTCGCGGCGGCGTACCGCGGCGTCGGCCAGCACGATGACGGCCGGGATGACCCAGACCAGGTGGTGCGACCAGGAGATCGGGCTGATCACGTTGGCGGTGAGCCCGACCAGGGTGAACGCGGTCAGCTCGTCGCCGTCGGCGCGGGCGCTGACCGCCCGGGACAGCCCCAGCGCCAGCATCAGCACCGAGAAGGCCAGCCAGAGCAGGCCGGGCGTCTCGATCGAGTCGTAGAGCCGCGCCAGCAGGCCGGCGAGGGACTGGTTGGCGGTCATGTCCGCCGCGCCGACCCGCTCGGTCTGCCAGAGCACGCTGGTGAAGTAGGTCCGCGACTCCGCGCCGACCAGCCCGAAGGTCGCGACGGTGACGCCGATGGTGGTGGCGACCGCGGTCAGCGCGGCCCGCCACTGCCGGGTGATGACCAGGTAGCCGACGAAGAGCGCCGGGGTGAGCTTGACCGCGGTGGCCAGGCCGATGCCGACTCCCGCCCAGGTGCCGCTGTAGACGAACCGGGCCAGGGCCGAGTCGGCGGTGTCGTGGTGGGTGCCGCGCCGGGCCCGCCAGCGCAGCCCGACCAGGTCCGCCATGATCAGCGCGAAGAGCAGCAGGTTGACCTGGCCGTAGCCGAGGGTCTCCCGGGACGGCTCGATGGCCACGGCCAGCGGGGTGGCGATGCCGACGGTGAACCAGAGCGACCAGCCGAGCCGGTCGACGATCGGGCGCAGCAGCGCGGCCAGCACGACGGCGAGCGCGGCGATGCTGGCCAGGGCGTTGAGCCAGCCGGCGGCGTCGACCGGCAGCCAGGACATCGGCAGCATGGCCAGGCCGGCGAACGGCGGGTAGGTGAAGCCCAGGGTGGTCGAGGGGGCGATGAAGTCGTACAGCTCGTTGCCGCTCGCCCACCACACCACGGCGCCGTGGTAGATCTTCATGTCGAAGAAGTTGTACGGCCGCCCGAAGGCGCCGATGGCGAGCCAGGCGGCGTAGGCGACGCCGGCCACGACGCCGGTCCGCACGACGATCCGGCGATCGATCCCGCGCGTCACGCGCTGGATGGGAACGAGGCGGTCCATCCGTCTACCGACTGTCGTCGGCATGGCGTGGCCACCCCCGTACCAAGATCGTCCTGCCCGTCCAGGTCCAGCACGGAGCCTAGAACGGCGCCTCACGTTGCTGCCTCCCGCGTTATGCGACCGTGTCCGATCCCACACGTGTTTTTGACATTTCCACCGCGTTAACGGGTCTCGGACGGTTCAGGTGATTGGTGGCCTTGCGGGGGGTGGTGGCCGTATTGATGCAGGTCAGCCGGGCATTCGACGGGCGGTGGCCGCGGAGCGCACGGCGATCTTCGCCTCCCGGCGGGCGGTCCGGACCGCGCGCTGCACGGAGCGGCGCGAGTGGTTGATCCGGTGGCCGGCGCGCCAGCGGAGCCCCGGCTTGCCCTCGGTGTCGGCGGCGGCGAGGAGGAGACCGCCGAAGAGCCCGAGGTTCTTCAGGAAGTGGATCTGGTTGTTGTTCCGCATCGCGGGGTCGTCGTTGGTCCAGAAGGGATGGCCGGCGGCGGTGGTCGGCACCAGGGTGGCGGCGAGCACGAGCGCGGCCGGCCGGGTGAACCTGCCGGTCGCCAGCATCAGCCCGCCGATCAGCTGGGTGGCCGAGTTGGCCCGGACCAGCGTCGCGGTGTCCGTGGGGATGCGGGGGTTGAGGTTCTGGATCAGCGGCGTGACCTTGTCGGTGATCGGCTGTGCGGCCGGGACCAGTCGTCCCGGGTTCCGCAGGTTGCGGGCGCCGCTGACCACGAAGATGCCGCTCAACATGACGCGGGCGAGGGAGCGCACGGGCTTCATGGGTCAGTCATACCCCGTCGCGGCCCTCGCCACCCCTGCAACACCCGAAAGGGATCGGCCGACGTGGACGTCCGTCGGGTACCGATTTCAGCGACCGTCGCGGATGGACGGGCTCTGGACGGTAAGGTCGCGCGGGTGACGACCCTGCGACTCCGACCCGAGGACCCGGCGGACGAGGCGCCGGTCGCCCGGGTGCTGGCCGCCGCGTTCGCCCGCCCCGACGTGGCCACCCCGCCCGAGGTGGGGCTGGTCGAGGACCTCCGGCGCAGCGACGCCTGGATCCCGGAGCTGGCCATGGTCGCCGAGTACGGCGGCGAGGTGGTGGGCTACGCGCTGCTCTCCCGGGTGCAGGTGCGCACCGACGGCGGGGCCTGGCCGGCGCTGGCGCTGGGCCCGGTGGCGGTCGCCCCGCACCGGCAGCGGATCGGGCACGGCGCGGCGGTGGTGCAGGCCGCCCTCGACGCCGCGACCGAACTGGGCGAGCGGTTGGTGGTGGTGCTGGGCGACCCGGCGTACTACCGCCGCTTCGGGTTCGGCCGGGCGGACCGGCTGGGACTGACCAGTCCGTGGTCGGGGCTGGGGGAGCCGTGGCAGGCGCTGGTGCTGCCGCCGTCCACCAGTGACGAGCCGTCGCCCCCGGCCGGCGAGGTCGTCTTCCCGTCGCCCTGGTCGACGGTCTGACCGGCGGTCAGGCCGGCTGGGTGCGCAGGTAGCGGCCGAAGTGCGGGACGGTGAACGCGACCGTCCCCCGCTCGCCCGAGTAGATCAGGCCCTTCTTGATCAGCGCGTCCCGGGCCGGGGAGAGGCTGGCCGGCTTGCGGCCGAGCGCCCGGGCGATCTCCGCCGTGGGCACCGCCGCGTCCATGTCGTCGCGGCCGCCCTCCTCGCCGTCCACCAGAGCGAGCGTGGCCATGGCGCGCATGTACTCGCGCTCGGCCGGGGTGGCCCGCTCGAACCGCGAGCCGAAGAAACCCACTGCCAGCTCGGCCTCCGCCTCGGGTGCGGCCACCCGGACGTCCGCGGCGGTGATCGGCGAGCGGGGCGCGTGGTCCCAGGTGGCCTTCCCGTACGCCTGGACGAAGTAGGGGTAGCCGCCGGACTTCTCGTAGAGCAGGTCGAGGGCCTTCTGCTCGTACTCGACCTGCTCCCGCTCGGCCGGCGCGCAGAGCGCCTGGTCGGCGGCGATGCGGTCCAGCCGGTCGATCCGTTGGTAGCGGAAGAGCCGTTCGGAGTATGACTTCGCGGCGCTCAGCACGGCCGGCAGGTGCGGCAGCCCGGCGCCCACCACGATCAGCGGCGCGCCGAGCTGGGACAGCTCGTGGCAGGCGGCGCACAGCGCGGAGACGTCCTCCGCGCCGAGGTCCTGCATCTCGTCGATGAAGATCGCGATGCCGGTGCCTACGTCGGTGGCCACGGCGGCGGCGTCGGTGAGCAGCTCGACCAGGTCGATCTCGATGTCCCCGGAGTCGGCCCGGCCGCTGCTGGCCGGGACGTCGATGCCGGGCTGCCAGCGGTCGCGCAGCTTCGGGGCGGCCCCGCCGCGCCCGGCCGTCGCGGCGCGCTGGGCGAACGCCTTGAGCACCCCGAGGAACGCGTCGATCCGGTCCGGGGCGCGGTGCCGGGGGGCCAGCTCGCGGACCGCCATGTGCAGCGCGGCGGCGACCGGCCGGCGCAGCGACTGGTCCGGCCGGGCCTCGATCTTGCCGGTGCCCCAGAGGTGGTTGATGGCCTGCGAGCGCAGCGTGTTGAGCAGGACGGTCTTGCCGACGCCGCGCAGCCCGGTGAGCATCAGGCTGCGTTCCGGCCGGCCGCGGGCGATCCGCTCCAGCACCACGTCGAAGACGTCCAGCTCCCGCCCCCGCCCCGCGAGTTCGGGCGGGCGCTGACCGGCGCCGGGGGCGTACGGGTTGCGGACCGGATCCACGAATCGCACAGTATCGGGCCGTCTAGCGGCGGGGCTAGACATGCGTAGATGCGGCTACCGCGTGTCGGGCGTCGAGACAAAACTAGGGCTGTCTAGCCTGGACGCTAGACAGCCCTAGTTTTGCCTACGGTCTCCTACCGCCGCTTGAGGCAGAGCACGAAGTCGAGGGTGTCGAGCTGGCTGTCGAAGAAGTACCAGTCGGTGTAGCCCTCGACCTTGGCGCACTTCGACTCGGCGTCCTTCTTGCCGCTGGTCGACCCGTCGATGCGGCGCAGCACCTGGTAGGTCTTGGCGCCGCACTCGGTGATCACCAGCTTCGGCTGGGCGGAGCCGCCCTCGTTGGCGACGCACTGGCCGGCCTTCACGAAGCGCGGGTCGGTCGAGGAGGCCGGGGCCGGCGGGGTGGTGGCGGCGTCGGCCGGCTCGCTCGCCGCCCCGGTCGGGTCGGCGGCCGGCGTCGAGGAGGGGCCCGTTCCGGCCGTCGGGGTCGCGTCGTCCCGGCCGAGCACCCAGTACGCCCCGGCGCCGCCGAGCAGCAGCACCGCCAGCACGACCAGCACCACGAGCAGCGGCCCCTTGCCGCGCTTCGGCGGCGTCGGCTCGGCGTACGGCGGCTGCCCGCCGTAACCGGGGTCGGCCGGGTAGCCCTGGTAGGGCGGGGCGGCGGGCGGCGGGCCGGCGTTCCAGGCGGGGCCCGGCTCGTAGCGCTGGGTCGGCTGGTCGTAGCGCTGGGCAGGCGGCTCGTAGTGCTGGGCGGGCTCGTACTGCTGGGCGGGCTCGTACTGCTGGGTCGGCGGCTCGCCCCAGCCGCCCGGCTGTCCGCCGTACCCCGGGTCGTAGCGCGGATCGGTCGGCGGAGCGTACGCGTCGTCGGGGCGCCGTCCACCCCACGGCTCGGGGGAGCCGCCGCCCGGTGGTCCGAAGTTCGACATGAACGCCCTCCTGCGTACGCCAGTGCTGAGAGGCCGGCCACCAACAGGGGACGCCGACGCCGTGGTCACCGTAGCGTGGTCCACCGATGAGCTCACGCCCCACGAGTGCGACGCCCGCCGTCGACCACGCCGCCACCCCGGCCCGTCCCGCCCTGATCTGGACCGCGCTGGTCCTGGTCTACGTGTTCTGGGGTTCGACCTACCTGGGCATCCGGGTCGCGGTCGAGTCCCTGCCGCCGCTCACCTCCGCCGCGCTGCGGTTCGCCGCCGCCGCAGGCGTGCTCGCCCTGGTGCTGCGGCTGCGCCGCGGGCCGGGGGCGCTCCGCGTCGACCGCCGGCAGCTCGGCTGGGCCGCGCTGGTCGGGGTGCTGCTGCTGGCCGGCGGCAACGGTCTCGTGGTGCTCGCCGAGTCCGGCTCGGAGGGCACCGCCCTGCCCTCCGGGATCGCCGCGCTGCTGGTGGCCACCGTCCCGCTCCTGGTGGTGCTGCTGCGGACGCTCGGCGGCGACCGCCCGCGGCCGTGGACCTTCGCCGGGGTGGCCCTCGGCTTCGTCGGCCTCGTGCTGCTCGTGCTGCCGAGCGGCGGGTCGGGGAGCGTGCCGCTGGCCGGCGCGTTGACCGTCGTCGCGGGGGCGGTCAGCTGGTCGGTCGGCTCGTACCTGTCGGGCCGGATCCGGATGCCGGACGACCCGTTCGTGGCCACCGTCTACGAGATGGTCGCCGGCGCGGCGGCGCTCGCCGTGATCGCCACCCTCCGGGGCGAGCTGCACGGCTTCTCCCCCGCCGAGGTCACCGGCCGCTCCTGGGCGGCGTTGGCCTACCTCATGGTGGCCGGCTCGCTGGTCGCGTTCACCGCGTACGTCTGGCTGCTGGCCCACGCCCCGATCTCCCTGGTCTCCACGTACGCGTACGTGAACCCGGCGGTCGCCGTGGCGCTCGGCGCGCTGCTCGTCGCCGAGCCGGTGACCGCGCAGGTGCTGCTGGGCGGCGCGGTGATCGTGGCCGGCGTCGCGGTGGTGGTGAGCACCGAGCGCCCGCGCCGGTCGGCGCCACAACCGGTTGACGGGGCGGCCCCGGAGCCGGCCCGCCGGTAACGTCCGGCCCGTGTCGGCCGGGCTGGTGACGGGAGTCGCGCTGCTCGGCGCGCTGGCCGGCCGGGTCGCCCTCCCGCTCGCCCGGCTCTCCGCCCGCGCTCGGCCCTCGGCCGCCACGTCCGCGGGATCGGTCGCCCGGCCTCGTGGCGCGCCGTCCGGTGCCGGCGCGGGCCGCCGGGGCAACCCGCTCGCGGTGACGCTGGCGGGGGCGTCGGTGTTCGGCGGGCTCGCCGCCGCGCGAGGCGGTGACCCGGCGTTGCCGGCCTACCTGGCGATGGCGGCGGTAGGGCTGGCGCTCGCTCTCGTGGACCTCGCGCGCCTGCGGCTGCCCGACCCGCTGGTGACCGCCACGGCGGGAGCGGGAGGACTCGGCCTGGCTGCGGCCGCCCTGGCCACCGGCGCCCCGGGCCGCCTGCTGGCCGCCCTCGCCGGCGCGGCCGTCTCCTTCGCCGGTCACGTGCTGCTCGCGCTGCTCCCCCGCGCCCGGCTCGGCTTCGGCGACGTCAAGCTCGCCGCCGCGCTCGGCCTGCCGCTCGGCTGGCTCGGCTGGCCGACCCTGGGCCTCGGCCTGCTCCTTCCGCACCTGCTGAACGGGGTGGTCGTCCTCGCCCTGCTCGCCGCCCACCGGGTCCGTCGGGACACCCTGCTCCCGTTCGGCCCGGCGCTCCTCACCGGCGCCTGGCTCGCCGTCCTGCTCGCCTGACCCGGTCGCGCGCCCTCAGATCAGGCGGAGCTGGCGATCCCGGGGGCGGCGGGGTTCGGTGTCGCCGAAGCGCTCGAACAGGCCCGGGTCGATCACGTCGAGGAACGGGGACGGGCGGCACTCGCGCTCCGAACCGTGCCGGGTGCGCCGCGCGGCGTGGCTCACGTAGAGCCGGTCCTGGGCCCGGGTCAGCCCGACGAAGAAGAGCCGCCGCTCCTCGGCCACCGCGTCGTCGTCCGGCTCCTGGCCGGGCCAGCGCAGCGGCAGCAGCCCGTCCTCGGCACCGACCAGGAAGACCACCGGGAACTCCAGCCCCTTCGCCGCGTGCAGGGTGAGCAGGGTGACCGCCTCGGCGCGCGGGTCGAGGGCGTCCACCTCCGCCCCGGTGGCGAGCTGGGCGAGGAATAGCCCGAGGTCGTCGCCGCAGCGCCGGGCCAGCGGGGTGAGCAGGTCGACGGCGGTGCGGACGTCCTCGGGGCGTACCGCGCCGGAGCCGTCGAGCGTCGGCACGGCGAAGCGTTCCGCCAGGAGTTGGCCGGCCAGCCGTACCCGGGCGGCCAGCGAACCGTCGAGCCCGGCGTGCCGCAGCTCCCGGGCGATGGCGGTCACCCCCGGCCGGTCGCGCAGCCGGTCGTGCGAGCGCTTCTGCACCGGGATGTTCGCCCGGGCCAGCGCGTCCACCAGGGGCGCGGCCTGCGAGTCGGTGCGGTAGAGCACCGCGATGTCGGAGAAGGACAGCGAGGTGGCCCGCCCGTCGATCCGGCCCGAGTCGAGCGAGCGGTGGGAGAGGCCGCCGACCAGGTCGTCGATGGTGCGTACCAGGAAATCGGCCTCGTCCGCGACGGAGGTCGCGGCGTAGCGACCGACCAGCGGGGCCTCCGGGTCGAGCCGGGCCGGGTCGAGGCGGCGGCCGCGGACCAGCGACGACGGCGCGATGGCCTGCACGGCGGCGGCGAGGATCGGCGCCGACGACCGGTAGTTGCGGTTCAGCCGGACCAGCCGGGCGTCGGTGAAGTCCTGGGAGAAGCGGAGGAAGTAGCCGACGTCCGCGCCCCGGAACGAGTAGATCGCCTGGTCGGGGTCGCCGATCGCGCAGAGGTTGCCGTCGGCCGGGCTGAGCAGCCGGAGCAGCTCGTACTGGACGGCGTCGACGTCCTGGTACTCGTCGACGAAGATCCACTTCCAGCGCTCGCGGTACTCCCGGACCAGCTTCCGGTCCGCCTTCAGCAGCGCCACCGGCAGGGTGAGCAGCTCGTCCAGGTCGACCAGGTCCCGCTTGCGCAGCAGCCCGGCGTACCGCTCGTCGTCGTCGCCGGCCTCCGCGCGGGCCGCGGCCCGGTCGGCGTCGTCGGCGATCCGGAAGTCGGCCGGCAGCCCGGCCGCCCCGGCGTTCTCCCGCAGGATGGTCAGGCCCAGCGAGTGGAAGGTGCCGACGGTGACGTCCTCGGCCACCGGGCCGAGCAGCCCGTCCAGCCGGTGCCGCAGCTCCTCGGCGGCCCGCCGGGTGAAGGTGATCGCCAGGCACTGCTCCGGGAAGACGTTCAGCTCCGCGCAGAGGTACGCGATCCGGTGCGTCAGCGTCCGGGTCTTGCCGGTGCCCGGGCCTGCCACGATGAGCAGCGGGCCGCCCGGCGCGGAGGCGGCCACCCGCTGCATGGCGTCGAGCCGGTCCAGCAGCCCGGTGCCGACCTCCTCCATCCCGGCGAGCATCGGCTCGAACGGCTCGTGCGGGGAGGGCGCCGGCGCGATCGGTGGCGCGGGCGGCGGGGCCGGCTTGCGCTTCGGCTCCGCCTTGGCCGCCGCCGGGCGCCGGGCCTTCGGCTTGGGCGCCGGCTCCGCGGGCTTCCGCTGCGCGGGCACGGGTACGTCGAAGAGCGTGTCCTGGCCGGTGCCCCCGGTCGACGACCCCAGCTCGGCCGGTTCGAAGAGGGTGATCACGCCGTACTCACCGTCGTAGCCGGGGATCCGGCGCACCTCACCGCGGCGCAGCCGGCCGATGCCCTCGGCGAGCAGCTCACCGCCGACCCGGCCGATCTCGTCCAGCGGGGTGCGGGTCAGGATGTCCAGCTCCGGGCCGAGCGCGGCGATCAGCTCGTGGAGCTTCCCCTCGACCTTCTTGGAGCGCGCGCCCACCCGGTTCAGCTCGCCGAGGATCTCGGCCAGCGGCACCAGGTGGGTCACCTGCCGGGCGTGCGCCGGCCGGTGCCCCTCGGGCCGGTCGGCCAACTCCTCCACCCGGCTCAGTACGCCCACCGTCAGCGGCTTGCCGCACTCCGGGCAGCGCCCGCCGGCCTCGCGGGTGCGCTCGGGGGACCAGTTCACCCCGCAGAGCCGGTGGCCGTCGGCGTGGTACTTGCCCTCCTCCGGGAAGAACTCGATGGTGCCGGCCAGCCCGTCGCCGGTGCGCAGCGCCTCGCGGATGGCGAAGTAGTCGCGGGCCGAGTCGAGGACGGTGGCCTCCCGGGCCAGCGCCGGCGGCGAGTGCGCGTCGGAGTTCGACACCAGTTGGTAGCGGTCCAGGCTGCCGACCCGCCAGTTCATCTCCGGGTCGGAGGAGAGGCCGGTCTCCACGGCGAAGATGTGCTGGGCGAGGTCGGCGTAGCAGTCGGCGATCGCGTCGAAGCCGGACTTCGAGCCGAGCGCGGAGAACCAGGGCGTCCAGATGTGCGCCGGTACCAGGTAGCCGTCGGGGCTGGCCTCCAGGGTGATCTCCAGCAGGTCGCGGGAGTCCAGCCCGAGGATCGGCCGGCCGTCCGAGCCCAGGTTGCCGATCCGCCCCAGCGCGGCGTTGAACCGGGCCACCGCGTCCAGGTCTGGCAGGTAGATGAGGTGGTGCACCTTCCGGGTCCGGTCGTCCCGCTTGTAGATCGTGGAGATCTCCACGCTGAGCATGAACCGGACCGGGTCCGCCTCCGCCTCGCTCGCCAGCCGGGGCGGCAGCCGCCGGGCGATGTCCCGCTCCGCCTCGGGGCTCAGCCGGTAGAGGCCGGGCTCGGCGGGGTGCAGGGTCTCGCGCAGGTGGTCGTACCAGGCGGGGTGGGTGAAGTCGCCGGTGCCGAGCACGCCGATGCCCTTGCGTCGGGCCCACCAGCCGAGGTTCGGCAGGGTCAGGTCACGGCTGCACGCGCGCGAGTACTTCGAGTGGATGTGCAGATCCGCGACGAACGGCGGGAGGCCACCGGGGGGTGCGGCGCTGAACGGAGGCACGCCGCATCCTGTCACGCCCGGTCCCCCGGCCGCCCGCCGCCACGCGTAGGCGTGACCTGAGCAATGGGGTGCTGGACCGGGCGGCCCGGACGCGCTATGGGGCGCGCAGCTCGACCAGGGTCACCTGCGGCGGCGCGCCGACCCGGACCGGCGGGCCCCAGAAGCCGGCGCCGTTGGTCACGTAGACCTTGGTGCCGTCCACCTCGCCCAGACCGGAGACCACCGGCTGCTGGAGCTTGACCAGCAGGTTGAACGGCACCATCTGGCCGCCGTGGGTGTGCCCGGAGAGCTGGAGGTCCACACCGAACTTCGCCGCCTCGTGCGCGGCCACCGGCTGGTGGGCGAGCAGCACCACGGGGCGGCCCGGGTCGCGGTCGCCCAGGGCGGCGGCGTAGTCGGCGGGAGCGGCCAGCCCGGTGCCGGTGGCGGTGACGTCGTTGACCCCGGCCAGGTCGAGCACGCCGCCCCGGGCCCGGATCTCCTGGCGCTCGTTCTGGAGGACCCGCAGGCCGAGCCGGTCCACCTCCCGCACCCACTCCTCCACGCCGGAGTAGTACTCGTGGTTGCCGGTGACGAAGAAGCTCCCGTAGCGGGAGCGCAGGTCGCGCAGCGGCTCCGCGGCCGTGTCCAGCTCGGCGACCGAGCCGTCGACCAGGTCACCGACGACCGCCACCAGGTCGGCGTCGAGCCGGTTGATCATCGCGACGATCCGCTCGGTGTGCGCCCGGCCGCGCAGCGGCCCGAGGTGGATGTCCGAGACGGTGGCGATGCGCAGCCCGTCCATGGCGCGGGGCAGCCGGGCCAGCGGGATCCGCACCCGGTCCAGTCGGGGCGGTCCCATCGCGGTGCGTACGCCGTACCCGGTGACGCCCGCGGCGGTGAGCCCGGCGAAGATCGCCGCCCCCCGGGCGAGCAGCAACCGGCGGGACGGGTCGTGGTCCGGCGGGTCCCCGGCCGGACCGGCGGCCGGTGGTGCGCTGTCCTCGCCGGCCGGCGGCTCGGCCGACCCGGCGGACCGCGCCTCCGCCACCACGACGGGTGGCTCCGCGAGCGCGACATGCGAGGTGGACGCAGGGCCGGCCGCGGCTGCTTCGGCGACGCCGGCGGCAGAGGCGGCCGCCAGGCCGGCCACCGCCGGTGCCATCGACGGCTCGGCAGTCGTGCCGGTCGCGGCCCGCTCGCGGCGGCGCAGCACCAGCTTCGCCATCGCCATGGGCACTTCCAGCACCAGCAGCAGCACCAGCAGGTAGAACATCAGGGCCAGCCAGAGGTAGCCCGGCCAGGCCAGCCAGTAGGAGCCGTTGCGGGTGCCCGCCATGGTCGCGGGAATCAGCAGCGCCAGCAGCAGCGCGACCACCCCGCCGGCCTTCCGCCAGCGGCCCGGGCGGGTGGTGTCGCGGACCAGCCGCTTCCACAGGTAGAGGTGGATCAGGGCGGTGACGAGCACAGCGAAGCCCAGGAACGTCGCCATCGCCAACACGGGTGCCTCCCTCAGCCGCCCGCGAAGGGCGGCAGCACGTCAACCGTCGCCCCGGCCGGCAGCGGTGCCTGACGATCATGGCAGGCCACCCCGTCGACCAGGAAGCTCGCCGCCTTCAGCACCATGGCCAGCCGCTCGCCGTGCCGCCCGGTCAGCTCGTCGAGCAGTTCGTCGAGCGACCGGCCGGCGGACGCGGTCTCCTCGGCGCGGCCGGCCGCGGCCCGGGCACCGGCGAAATAGCGGACGGTGAGCTGCACCGGTCAGCCTCCGATCGCCGACATCGGGCGGGTGGGTTGCAGGAAGGTGGGGTCGTCGATGCCGTGCCCGGCCCGCTTCCCCCACATCGCGGCCCGCCAGCGTCGGGCCAGCTCCTCGTCGTCCGCCCCGGCGCGCAGCGCGCCCCGCAGGTCGGATTCCTCGGTGGCGAAGAGGCAGTTGCGGACCTGACCGTCGGCGGTGAGCCGGGTCCGGTCGCAGTCGCCGCAGAACGGCCGGGTCACGCTGGCGATCACCCCGACCCGGGCCGGGCCGCCGTCCACCAGCCAGGTCTCGGCCGGAGCCGCGCCCCGCTCGTGCGGGTCCGGGGTCAACGCGAACTCGGCCCGCAGGGCGGCGAGGATCTCGTCGGCGGTCACCATGGTCGACCGGTCCCAGCCGTGCTGGGCGTCCAGCGGCATCTGCTCGATGAACCGCAGCTCGTAGCCGTGGGCCAGGGCGAAGCGGAGCAGCGCGGGCGCCTCGTCGTCGTTGACCCCGCGCATCAGCACGGCGTTGACCTTCACCGGGGTCAGCCCGGCGGCCGCCGCGCCAGCCAGCCCGGCCAGCACGTCGGCGTGCCGGTCCCGCCGGGTCAGCTCGGCGAACCGGGCGGGGTCCAGGGTGTCCAGCGAGACGTTGACCCGGTCCAGCCCGGCGGCGCGCAGGGTGGGCGCGAGGCGGTCGAGGCCGATGCCGTTGGTGGTCAGCGAGATGCGCGGGCGGGGCTCGAGCGCGGCCACCGCCGACACGATGTGGGCCAGGCCCGGCCGGATCAGCGGCTCGCCGCCGGTGAAGCGGACCTCGGTGGCGCCGAGCCGGTGCACCGCCACCCGGATCAGCCGGACGATCTCGTCGTCGTCGAGCAGCTGCGGCCCGGCCAGCCAGGGCAGCCCCTCCGCCGGCATGCAGTAGGTGCAGCGCAGGTTGCACTTGTCGGTCAGCGAGACCCGGAGGTCCCGGGCGACGCGGCCGTACCGGTCGACGAGGACCCCGTCGGTCGTCGTCGGGGCGGCGGTCATCCGTCGACCGTAGCGCGTCCGGCGCCGCGCAGCGCGGCGCGGGCGGCGGAGTCCACCGCCGCCCGGTACGCCGCCCCGAACAGCGCGGTGTGCACCAGCAACAGGTGGAGCTGGTGCAGCGGCAACCGCTCCCGCCAGCCGTCGGCCAGCGGCCACGCCTCCCGGTAGGCGGCCGTGATCCGGTCGAGGTGCGGCGGGCCGCCGAAGAGGGCGAGCTGGGCCAGGTCGGTCTCCCGGTGGCCGCCGTGCGCGGCGGGGTCGACCAGCCACACCCGGTCGTCGAGGCCCCAGAGCAGGTTGCCGGGCCAGAGGTCGCCGTGGACCCGGGCCGGCGGCTCGTCGCCGCCGAACTCGGCGATCCGGTCGAGCAGCTCCTCGACCGGGCCGGCCTCCGCGGTGGTGAGCGCGCCGTTGTCGACCGACATTCGCAGGTAGGGCAGCAGTCGCCGCCGGGGGAACCACTCGGACCACGGGCCCGGGTCGGGGGTGTTGTCCTGCGGCAGCGCGCCGATGAACCCGGTCCAGTCGGCGCCGAAGGCGGGGGCCCCGCCCCGGTGCAGCCCGGCCAGCTCGCGGCCGAACAGCTCGGCCGCCTCCGGCGTCGGCTCGCCGGGTTCGACCCACTCGAGCGCCAGCAGCTCCGGCAGCGCCACCACCACCTCCGGTACGGCGACCGTGCCGGCCTCGCGCAGCCAGCGCAGACCGGCCGCCTCGGCGGCGAAGAAGCCCTCGGGCACCGGGCGCCCCGCCCGCTGCGGCCAGGTCTTGGCGAAGACCGAGTGCCCGTCGTCCAGCGTGAGCCGGGAGGCGACGCAGATGTCCCCGCCGGAGACCGGCGTCTCCCGGATCCGCTGGTGGGTCAGGAAGGTCGGCAGGTGCTCCGGGTGTGCCCGCAGGTACGCCAGGTCCATGAGCGCAAGGTAGCCGGTCCGGTGGGCCGGTGCGGGCCGTGTGCGGCTCCGGTGGGTGCTGTTCCTCGGCCACCTGCGCCAATACTCTCCGTATCTGTGGACAACCCGCGTGTCGTCCACAGGGCCTGTCGTGCCGGCACCGGTCCGCCGCACGCTCCCGGCATGAACTCCACCGAGCGTCCCCGCCTCGCCGTCCGCTCGCCCGCCGACCTCGTCGCCGCCGTGCCCTACCTGCTCGGCTTCCATCCCGCCGACAGCGTCGTGGTGGTGGCGGTGCGCGGCCGGCGGGTGGTCTTCGCCGCCCGGGGCGACCTGCCCGATCCGGGCGCCGACCCGGGTCCGGCCGCCCGGCACCTGGCCGAGGTGGTGGCCCGGCAGGGCACCGACGCCGCCACCGTCATCGGCTACGGTCCGGCGGCCCGGGTGACCGGCGCCGTGGACGCGGTCGGCGAGGCGCTGGACGGCGCCGGGCTGCTCGTCCTCGACGCGCTCCGGGTCACGGACGGGCGCTGGTGGTCCTACCTCTGCGCCGAGCCGGCCTGCTGCCCGCCCGAGGGCACCCCCTACGACCCGGCGGCCAGCGCGGTGAGCGCGGCGGCCGTCTTCGCCGGTCAGGTCGCCCTGCCCGACCGTGCCGCGCTGGCCGCGCAGGTGTCACCGCTCGGCGGGCCGGTCCGGGTGGCCATGCGCCGGGCCACCGTCCGGGCCCACCGCCGGCTGGCCGGACTCGCCGGGACGGCGGCCGGACCAACCGGGGAGGCGGCCGGGCGTGCCGGGGAGGCGGCCGGTCCTGCTGAGGAACCGGCCGGGCGTGCCGGGGAGGCCGTCGGCGCCGGGCCGATGGACGCGCGGGCGCTCCGGTCGGCGGGGCTGGCGGCGGTGCGCACCGCGTTCCGCCGGCACCGGCGCGGTGAGCGGCTCGGCGACGACGAGGTGGCCTGGCTGACCGTGCTTCTCACGCACCTTCCGGTCCGCGACCACGCCTGGTCCCGCACCGACGGCCGGGACGCCGACATCGGCCTCTGGACCGACGTGCTGCGCCGGGCCGAGCCGGAGCTGATCGCCGCGCCGGGCAGCCTGCTGGCCTTCGCCGCCTGGCGGGCCGGGCACGGCGCGCTGGCCGCCGTCGCCCTGGAGCGGGTGCTCGGCACCCACCCCGGCTACTCGCTCGCCGTGCTCCTCGACGACGCGCTCCGCCGCGGGCTCTCCCCGTCCGAGCTGGACGGCTGGCCCGCGACCGCCGGCCGGGCGGTGCTCCGCCCCCGGCGGCGCCGCCCCCGCCGGTGACCGGGTCAGCCGGGCACCCGCTGCGTCCCGGTGTAGACGTTCATGGTCCCGCCGCGCAGGAAGCCGACCAGCGTCATCCCGGCCTCCTCGGCCAGGTCGGCGGCGAGCGTGCTGGGCGCCGAGACCGCGGCGAGCAGCGGCACCCCGGCCATCCACGCCTTCTGGGTCAGCTCGAAGCTGGCCCGGCCGGAGACCAGCAGCACGTGCCCGGCCAGCGGCAGCCGGCGTTCCCGGACGGCCCAGCCGACCACCTTGTCCACCGCGTTGTGCCGGCCGACGTCCTCGCGCAGCACCACCAGCTCACCGCCCGCGGTGAAGAGGCCGGCCGCGTGCAGCCCACCGGTGCGGTCGAAGGCGCGCTGGGCCGCGCGCAGCCGGTCGGGCAGCGCGGCGAGCAGTTCGGCGGTCACCGCCAGCGGGTCCTCGCGCACGGCGAACTGGGAGCGGGTCCGGACGGAGTCGATGCTGGCCTTGCCGCAGACCCCGCACGAGCTGGTCGTGTAGAAGTTGCGGGCCGGGTCGGTGACGGGCTCCGGCACGCCGGGGGCCAGCACCACGTCGACCACGTTGTAGGTGTTCGGGGTCTCCGCCCCGGCGCAGAGCTGCGCGGTGCGCACGTCGTCGGCCGACCGGATCAGCCCCTCGGTGAGCAGGAAGCCGATCGCCAGGTCGAGGTCGTCGCCGGGGGTGCGCATGGTCACTGCGAGCGGCCTGCGCCGGCCGGGCCCGGGCGGGCCGACCCGGATCTCCAGCGGCTCCTCCACCGCCATGGTGTCCTGCCGGCGTATCCGCGCCCGCCCGTCGGCCGTCGCGTCGAGGTCGATCCGGAGCACGCCGCGCCGGTCAGTCGCCCGTCCCATGCCGCCATCCTGCCCCGCGCCCCCGGGCACCCGCACGGCGACGCCACCGCGGTTACCGTGGGCCGGTGACGGCGTACGCGGCGGTGGTGCTCTCGGGCGGCGCGGCCCGCCGGATGGGCGGGGTGGACAAGCCGGCCCGCCCGGTCGGCGGCCGGCCGATGCTGCACCGGGTGCTGGCGGCGGTGGCCGACGCGGGCGCCCGGATCGTGGTCGGGCCGGCCGGTCCGGTGCCCGAGGGGGTCCGGGTGACCCGGGAGGAGCCGCCCGGCGGCGGCCCGGTGGCCGCGACCGCCGCGGGACTTGCCCTGCTCGACCCCGGCACGACGACCGTCGCCCTGCTCGCGGCCGACCTGCCGCTGCTCACCCCGGCGGCGGTGGCTGAGCTGCGGGGCGCCCTCGACGGCTCGGCCGCCGGGGTGGCCTGCTACATCGACGCCGAGGGCCGCCGGCAGCAACTCTGCGCGGTGTGGCGGGTGGCCGCCCTGCGGGCCGCTCTCGACCGGCTCGCCGCCGAGCGCGGCGGCACGGTCGACGGGGCGCCGGTGCGCGGGCTGCTGGCCGGCACGACCGTGCGGGAGGTGTCCTGGTCCGGGTCCGGGCCGCCGCCCTGGTTCGACTGCGACACTGACGAGGACGTACGCCGGGCCGAGGAGTGGACGCGATGACGGTGATGGACGACTGGGTCACGGCGGCCTGCGCCGAGCTGGGGCTGGACCGGGCCGAGGTGCCGGTGCCGACCGTGCTCGACCTGGCGAAGGATGTGGCGCACCAGGTGCTGCGGCCCGGGGCGCCGGTCACCGCGTACCTGCTGGGGGTGGCCGTGGGGCGTGGCGCGGACCCGGCCGCGGCGGCCGCGCGGCTCAGCGCGCTGGCCGGCACCTGGCCGGTGGAGCTGGACGGGACCGCCCCCGCGGAGTAGCGCCTCCGGGCCCGCTGTCCGATCCCGGTCGGGGTGATTCGACCCCCACCGCCCGTGGGTAGGGTGGCGAGGACGGACGGAGGCGATCATGACGGCAGACCACCCCTCGGCGCCGGCCGGTGAGCCCGCCGGCGCGATGCCGGAGCAGCACGAGTCGGTCCTGCTGGACGAGCCGACCACGGCCGACCTGCGGGCCAAGGTGACCGAGGCGTGGCGGGAGTTCGCCCGCGCGCTGGCCGAGCGGCTGCGCGGGTTGCCCGCCGGCGCGCACCTGGAGGTCACCCTCGACCCGACCGCCTCCGGCACCGGGGACGCCGTCTACTCGGTGAGCGTGGACGCCGTCGAGGAGGGCCGCCTCTCGGCCCGCGCCGTCAGCAACGCCACACTGCCCCAGGGTTACCGGCTGGACCGGGCCGCGGTGGCCGACATGATCGCGCTCGGCTGGTCCCCGCCCGGCGTGGTGGCGGGCTCCGGTGAGCAGTTCGGTCTCGACTGCGTCGCCGACGAGGCCACCCGGCTGTCGGCCGTGCTGTCCCGGACCCTGCGCGACGTCTACGGCGCCCCGCACCCCGCCTTCCTGGTCTATCTCGTGCACGACGCCGAGGGGGAGCCGCTGCCGGAGGAGCCGCTCGGCACCGCGCGCAGCGAGTTCGGCCCGGACCGCGACGTGGAGGCCGACCTCGACGAGGCGCTGGCGGCCGCCGCCACGGCCCAGGCCGGCGAGAACGATGTGCTGGCCCTGGAGGAGCGGGTGCGCACGGTGGTCTCCACCATGCTGAAGTCCAAGGCCGACCAGGTGCAGGTCGACTCGGACGGCGACATCAACATCCGCGCCGGCTCGGCGATGGTCTTCGTCCGGGTCCGCGACAACCCGCCCCTGGTCGACGTCTTCTCCCCGGTGCTCACCGAGGTCGAGCCGACCGAGCGGCTCTACGTGAAGCTCTCCGAGCTGACCAACCGGATGCCGATCGGCCGGCTCTACTGCGCCGACGACACGGTGTGGGCCTCGATCCCGGTCTTCGGCCGCAACTTCCAGGCCACCCACCTGATGCTCGCCGTGCAGGTGATGACCGGACTGGCCGACGAGTTGGACGACCGGCTGCACGGGGAGTTCGGCGGCAAGCGCTTCTTCGGCGAGGGGGACAAGCCGGCCCGGTCGCAGGAGCACCGCACCGGCATGTACCTCTGACCGCGCCGGTCAGCGCACGTCGAGGAGGGTCTTGCCGACCGTGGCCCGGGACTCGATGGCGGCGTGCGCGTCGGCGGCCCGGTCCAGCGGGAAGCGCTGCCCGATCAGCGGCCGGAGTCGGCCGGCGGCCCCCTCGGCGAGGGCCAGTTCGCTGAGGGCGCGCAGCTCGTCGGGCGTGCCGCCGGCGCGGACCAGGGTCACCTCGCGGGCGGCGACCTCCGCCTCGGGCAGGTCCGCCCAGGCGCCGCCGGCCAGCCCGAAGCTGAGCATCCGCCCGCCCCGGTCGAGCAGGTCGAAGGCCGCCCGGGCGAGCGGTCCACCCACCCCGTCGAAGACCACGTCGATCCCGCCGACGGCGGCCCGGACCTGGTCGGTCCAGTCGGGCTGCCGGTAGTCGACCACCGGGTCGAGGCCGCGCTCGCGGAGCAGGGCGACCTTGCGGGGACCGCCGGCCGCGGCGACGACCCGCGCGCCGGCCGCGGTGGCGAGCTGGGTGAGCAGGCCGCCCACCCCGCCGGCGGCCGCCTCGACCAGCACCCGCTCGCCGGGCCGCAACCCGGCCGCCCGGGCCAGCATGAGCGCGGTCCGGCCGTCGGCGAGCAGCGCCACGGCCGCGTCCAGGGGCAACCCGTCCGGTACGGGGATCGGCGCGGCCTGGTCCACCACCACGCGCTCGGCGTACCCGCCGGAGCCGCCGGTGACGCTGACCACCCGCCGCCCGACCAGTACCGGGTCCACCCCGGCGCCGACCCGGGTGATCGTCCCGCCGACGCCGTTGCCGGGGATCACCGGCAGGGAAGCGGTGAACGGGCCGAACCCGGTCGCCCGGAACATCGTCTCGACGAAGGTGATGTTCGCGTGGACGACCTCGACGAGCACCTGCCCCGGACCGGGTACCGGATCCGGCGCCGGTCCCGGGACCAGCACCTCCGGCCCGCCGAACTCCCGTAGCCACACCGCCCGCACGTCGCCTCCTCGCTGCTCGCCAACGCCCGCGGTCCAGTGAACGACCTGAAGCGAGGTTGAGGTCAAGCCGAGGAGGGGCCGACGCCGGGGGACTCGACAAGCCGGGACAGGACGATGGTGCTGCGGGAGGAGGTGACGAACGACTCGGCGCGCAGCCGCTCCAGCGCCTCCTCCAGATGCGCGATGTCGGCGGCCCGCAGGTGCACCAGGGCGTCCGCCTCGCCGGAGACCGTGTACGCGCCGACCACCTCGGGATGCCGCCGGGCGGCGGCGCCGATCTGGGCCGGGGTGGTCCGGCCGGCGCAGAACAGCTCGACGAACGCCTCGGTCGTCCACCCGACGGCGGCCGGGTCGACGACCGCCGTGAAGCCCCGGATCACCCCCGCGGATCGGAGCCGGTCGACCCGCCGCTTGACGGCGGGGGCGGAGAGTGACACCCGCGTGCCGATGTCCGCGTACGAGGCGCGGGCATCTGCCACGAGCAACGCAATGATTCGCTGGTCGACCGCGTCTATCTGCAACGTTCCGCCTCAGGGAAGCAATGGTTGTGGCTGTTACCAAAGTTGTACCGTACCTACTCTTGGTGACCGTGAACCAGCAGCGAGTCCCGCGAAAGCGGACATATCTCATGTGCTCGCCCGAGCACTTCGCGGTCGAGTACGCGATCAACCCGTGGATGGACGTGACCGCCCCGGTCGACGCGGAGCTGGCGGTCAAGCAGTGGGACCGCCTGCGGGAGACCCTGGTCGGCCTCGGCCACGAGGTGCACCTGCTCACCCCCGAGCGCGGGCTGCCGGACATGGTCTTCGCCGCCAACGGCGCGTTCGTGGTGGACGGCACGGTCTACGGCGCCCAGTTCAAGCACGAGCAGCGGGCCGCCGAGGCCGCCGCGCACCGGGCGTTCTACGAGGAGAACGGCTGGCGGTTCATCGCGCCGAGCGAGACCAACGAGGGTGAGGGCGACTTCGCCTACCTGCCGGAGGCGCACGGCGGGCTGGTCCTCGCCGGGCACGGCTTCCGGACCGAGCCGGCCGCGCACGCCGAGGCGCAGGAGGCGCTCGGCCGGCCGGTGATCTCGCTGCGCCTGGTCGACCCGCGCTTCTACCACCTGGACGTGGCGCTCGCCTCGATCGACGACGAGAACATCGTCTACTACCCGGGCGCCTTCTCGGCGGCCAGCCAGAAGGTGCTCGCCCAGCTCTTCCCGGACGCGGTGGTGGCGGACGACGAGGACGCCCTGGCCTTCGGCCTCAACCTGGTCAGCGACGGGCTCAACGTGGTGCTGAACAGCGAGGCGACCCGGCTGGCCGGCAAGCTCAAGACGGCCGGCTACCACCCGGTCCCGGTCGAGCTGGCCGAGCTGAAGAAGGGCGGCGGCAGCGTGAAGTGCTGCATCGCCGAGCTGCGTCACTGACGAACGGAAAACGGGCGGTCTCCCTGCGGGGAGGCCGCCCGTTTCGTGTACGCGGGGAGGATCAGCCGAGCGTGGCCAGCTCGTTGATCACGACGTTGGCGAGCATCCGGCCGTCGAGCTGGGCCCGGCGCAGGTACCACTTCTGCTGCGGGGTACGCGGCTGGTTGAACTGCCAGGCGCCGCGTGGGCTGTCGATCTGGCCGATCTTGCCGAGCGCCAGGTTGACCTGCTGCGGGGTCGGGTTGTCGCCGACCAGCCGGATCGCCTTGTCCAGCACCTGCGCCGCGTCGTACGAGGCCATCGCGTAGGTGGTCGGGGAGGCGTTGTGCGTCTTGCGGTACGCCGAGGCGAACACCCGGTTGGCGGTGTTGTTCAGGTCGGCCGAGTAGTTCAGCGCGGTCTCGATGCCGTACTTCTCGATCAGTGCCCGCACTTCGCCCTTCTCCTCGTCGTCGAGGGCGCTGAGCACGGTGCCCTCGGTGAGGAAGCCCGGCCCGTAGATCGGGCCCTTGTATCCCTGGGCGTAGAGCTGCTTGATGAACTGCACCGCCTGGGTCCCGGCGTAGTGGCAGAAGACGGCGTCGGGGCGCCGGCGCAGGGCCGTGGTGATCGTGCCGGTGTAGACGCCCTTGCCGGGGTTGGGGTAGTCCTTGGTGAAGACCGGCTCCTCGATGAGCCGGCGGCCGCCCTGCTCGTAGCCGTACCGGAGGCCGCCGATGACGTCCCGGCTGCTCTGGCCCTCGGTGGCGAAGATGGCGATCCGGCTGGACGCGTCGAGGGTCTGCCGCAGGTACTGCCCGAGCGCCTCGCCCGGCTCGTTCAGCACGTACGAGGTGCGCCAGATGTAGACGACGCTCTGCAGGCTCTTGGGGGAGGCGTTGGAGCCGATCAGCGGCACCCGCGCCTGCTCCACGGCATCCCGGATGCCCGACATGACGGCGGAGCTGACCACGCCGGTGAGCGCGAGCACGCCCTCCTTGAGCAGCCGGTCGACGGCGGCCTGGCCGGTCTTGGCGGTGTCGCCCTCCTCGGCCGGCACCACCGTCACGGGGTGGCCGCCGAGTTGCCCGTCGTTGAGGCTGAGGAAGAGCTGGAACCCGTTGGTGATCTCGTCACCGATGACCTTGTTCGGGCCGCTGCCCGGGACGATCAGGCCGATCTTGATCGGGCTGCCCGGCTTGGCCTCGTCCGCGGCGTCGGTCCCGGAGCCACAGCCCGCCGCCAGCCCGGTGGTTCCCAGCGCGGCCAGCAGTTGTAGCGCCCGCCTGCGGTTCATCTGTGACACCGATTTCCTTCCCGATGGAGCGTTCAGGGGTGCACGCCCCTTCGGCGTTCTACCTGCTCGACGACGCTGCGTCAATGCTCGGAAGATCATCGTGCAGGGACCGCAACGTGGCGACCACCCGCGGCCAGGCCGCCGAGTCCGGAGCGATCAGCCCGAAATGTTCGCATCCGGGCAGCTCAACCAACGTGGCGGGACTGCCGGCTGCCCGGGCGGCGGCAACCCAGGAGCGGCTGATGGCGACCGGGACCTGCTGATCGAGGGTCCCGTGGATGACTACCGTCCGTGTTCGCATCGGCACCAATGCCGATGGATCGCTCGCCGCGTACCGGTCGGGGAACTCGGCCGGGCCGCCGCCGAGCAGCGCGGCCACCGCGCCGCCGTCCAGGTCCAGCCGGTACGCCTCGGCGAGATCCGCGACCGGCGCCAGCGCCAGCACGCCGCCGACCGTGGTCGGGGCGTGCGCGGCCACGTACAGCGCCAGGTGGCCGCCCGCCGAGTGGCCGACCACGATCGGTGGGACCGGGGCCACCCGGCCGGGCAACGCGGCCGCGGCCAACCCGGGCAGCGCCGCCACCCCGGCCAGCACGTCGGTGAGGGTGTGCGGCCAGCCCCCGCCCGGCTGGCCGGTGCGCCGGTACTCGACCTGGGCGACCGGATGGCCGAGCGCGGCCAGCGCCGCCGCCATCGGGCCGGTGTGGGTGCGGTCGTACTCGGCCCGCCAGAAGCCGCCGTGCACCACGACCACCAGCCGCCGGGGCGGTCCGTCGCCGGCTGGCCGGCGCAGGTCGGCGCACTGGTCCGGGTGGTCGCCGTAGGTGACGGTGGCGTCCGGCGGCGGGGCCGGCCGGGTCAGCACGTCGCGCGGGTCTGCGGGCATGACGGCGACGGTAGCGCGCCCCGGGGCGGGTGGTTCCGGCCCGGCAGCCGGTCCGGGCGCGTGCGCGTGGTGGGGGTGGGTAAAGATGGGTCCCATGACCGAAGCGCGCTTCGCCGGACAGGACGACGAACAGGGCAACGATGGCATCCCCGGCACCGTGGTGGTGGTCGGGCCGGACGGTCGGCCGGTCGGCACCGTGCAGACCGATGAGGGCCAGGGCGAGGATCCGACCCGCCTGGTCGAGCAGCCCGCCAAGGTGATGCGGATCGGCAGCATGATCAAGCAGCTGCTGGAGGAGGTCAAGGCGGCGCCGCTGGACGACGCCAGCCGGCACCGGATGCGTGAGATCCACGAGCGCTCGATCGTCGAGCTGAAGGAGGGCCTCGCCCCCGAGCTGCGCGAGGAGCTGGAGCGGATCTCGCTGCCCTTCACCGAGGACCAGGCGCCCAGCGAGGGTGAGCTGCGGATCGCCCACGCCCAACTGGTCGGCTGGCTGGAGGGGCTGTTCCACGGCATCCAGGCCGCGCTGGTCGCCCAGCAGATGGCCGCCCGCGTCCAGCTGGAGCAGATGCGCTCCGGCCGGCAGGCGCTGCCCAGCGGCCCGGGCGGGGTGGTGCCGGGCATGCCGGGCATGCCGCAGACCAACGAGGGCCACGCGCCCGGCCAGTACCTCTGAACCGGCCGGGGCACGTCGGCGCCCCGGCCGCTCAGGCCACCCCGAAGACCTGCTCCAGATACGCGGCCACACCGTCGGAGGTGTTCGCCCCGGTCACCTCGTCGGCGATCGCCAGGACGGCCGGGTGCGCGTTGGCGACCGCCACCGCACGGCCGGCCCAGGTCAGCATCGGCACGTCGTTCGGCATGTCGCCGAAGGCCAGCACGTCCCGCTCGTCGATGCCGAGCCGCGCCGCGTACCAGGCCAGGCCGGCCGCCTTGGTCACACCGGCGGCGGAGATCTCCACCAGCCCGCTGTAGGACGAGTGGGTCGCCTCGGCCAGCCCCTGGAGGGCGCCGGCCACCACCCGGACGAACACGTCCGGGTCCTGCTCCCCGGCCCGGGCCAGCAGCTTCACCGCCGGGACGGCGAGCAGCTCCTCCGGCGACTCGATGGCCCGGATGGCGTCGGCGTCGGCGTCCCAGCGCAGGGGGTAGTGTGCCTCGTGTCGCATCTGCCGGCTGTCCACGATCTCCACGGCCAGGCTCACCCCGGGCACCTCGGCCCGCAGCCGCCGGGCCACCTCGGCCAGCAGCTCGGGGGCGAGCGGGTCGGCCCGGAGCACCTCGTCGGCGACCGGGTCGTACACCACCGCGCCGTTCGCGCAGATCGCCGGGAGCGGCTCGGCGAGCTGGTCGTACACGAGCTGGAGCCAGCGGATGGGCCGGCCGGTGACCAGCACGACCGGCGTGCCCGCCGCGGAGATCCGGGCCAGCACCCCCGCGGTACGCGGGCTGAGCGTCCGGTCGTCCCGGAGCAGGGTGCCGTCGATGTCGGTCGCGACCAGCCGTGGTGCCTCTCCCATCACCGGGAGAGTAGTCGGTCCAGGTAGACCGCGACGCCGTCGTCGTCGTTGCGCAGGGTGATCTCGTCGGCCGCGGCCCGCACGTCCGGGTGCGCGTTGGCCACCGCCACCCGGCCCCAGCCGGCCCACCCGAACATCGGCAGGTCGTTCGGCTGGTCACCGAAGACCAGCACCTCGGCCGGGTCGACGCCGAGCCGCTCGGCGACCACGCTGAGCCCGGTGGATTTGTCCACCCCGGGCGGGCAGATCTCGACGAAGCCGAGCCCGGCCTGGGTGAGCGTGGCCAGCTCGGCCGGGACGACCCGGCGGGCCACCGCCAGCAGCTCGTCCACGTGGTGGTCGGCGGTCCGCGCGAACGCCTTGAGCACGTCGCCGGAGAGGCACTCCGCGCGGCTGCGCGCCTCGAACCGGTCCTGGTAGGGCCAGCTCGGGTGGTAGTCGCCCCAGAGCGGCGCGTCGTGCTCGTCGGACGCCTCCACCATCACGGTGAGCGGGCCGACGGCGGTCTCCAGATCGGCCAGGATCCGGGCCAGCACGGTGCCGGACAGGCGCTCGTCGCGCAGCACCAGCGGCCCCGCCGGGTCGCTCTGGTCGACCACCCGGCCCCCGCCGGCCATCACCAGGAAGTCGGCGGCGCGGATGTCGTTGCGGGTCAGCTCGGTCAGCCGCGGCCCCCGGCCGGTGGCGCCGACCACCGGGATCCCCGCGGCCCGCACCCGGTCGAGCACCTCGTGGGTGTACGCGGAGACGGTCTCGTCACTGCGGACGAGTGTGCCGTCGAGGTCGGTGGCGATCAGCTTGGGCAGTCCCGGGCGGGTCATCGTTCCTCCTTCGCCCGCCGCCGTCGCGTCGGCCGTCCAGGTCCTCGGTGCCGCGGCCACCGGACGGCGGGCAGCAACCGTATCTCGCGGAACGGGTCGCAACCATGGCTTTTTGGCGAATCGGACACCAACCCGCGGCGGCCGTCGGATGTCCCCCGCGGCCCGGCCCGACGTGGTGACGGGCCGCCGCTGCGGGGCGGTCAGCGGGCGCGGCCGCGCCCGGTCAGCGGGGCGGTTCCGGGTGGGCGAAGGGCGTCGTGGGCTGCACGCTCAGGTCCGCCGGGGCGGGCGGCAGCTCGTCCTCGGCCGCCCGGCGCCGGCCCCGGCCGGACCAGCCGTCCGGCGCCCCGGCGGCCGGGTCATCCCCGGGCTCGACCGCCCGGCCGGCGGGCTGGACGCCGACCCGGCCGGACAGGTGCAGCGCGGCGGCCAGCAGCACGGTGGCCAGGAAGGCGGTGACCAGGCCGCGCCCGTGCTCCACCTGGAACCGCTGCTCGGTGGGGAAGAAGAGGGCCCGCTGGCCCAGCTCCTGCAGCGAGAAGGCGGTCGCGGTCAGCACGGCGAGCAGGGCCGCCGTGACGCCGAGGCCGGCGAGCCGGGCGTGCTGCCGCACCGCCGGGTCGCCACGCAGCGCCAGGGCCACGGCGGCCGCCAGGCCGAGCAGCCCCACCAGGTACGCCACCCCGAAGCCGCCCACCTCCGCCACCCCGCTCGGCAGCCGGAACGGGCCGTTCCCCTCCGGGTCGTCGTTCGGCACGGTCATCACCAGCCACTCGCCGATCAGGGAGGCGATCGCGGCCACCGCGCCGAGCCCGGCGAGCACCGGCGGGAGGCGGTGGTCGCGACCCAGGCCGGCCAGGCTCCGCCCGACGCGGCCGGACGGGGCCGGCTCGGCGTCGCCCCACTCCACGACGGTGGTGTCGTCGGACCGGTTGTCCTGCCTGGGGATGGGGAGATCCTGGGACATCGGCCACCCTTCCCGTACGCGGGCCTGCGTCGAATCATGACACAGCCGGCACCCGGTGACAGGGGCCGCAAGCGCGTAGCCCGGTGCGGGGCGGGCCGCTTTCGGTTAGCGTCGGTGCCATGCCTATCCGTACCGCTTCCGCTCGTTGGCAGGGCAACCTCACCGAGGGGTCCGGCACCGTCCGCACCGGCAAGGGCGGCCTGACCGGCAACTATTCCTTCAAGTCCCGCTTCGAGGAGGGCGAGGGCACCAACCCCGAGGAGCTGATCGGCGCCGCGCACGCCGCCTGCTTCTCGATGGCCCTCTCCAAGCAGCTCGCCGATGCGGGCGCCACCGACAGCTCGGTGGAGACCACCGCCAAGGTGCACTTCGACAAGACCGACGCGGGCATGACCGTGACCCGGATCGACCTGGAGACCGTCGGCCAGGTGCCGAGCCTGGACGAGGCCGAGTTCACCAAGCTGGCCGAGGCGGCCAAGGAGAACTGCCCGATCTCCCGGCTGCTCTCCCCGGGCGCGCAGATCACGCTGAACGCCCGCCTGGCCTGACCACACGCCCGACACGGCAAGGGTGCCCCTACCGGGCGCCCTTGCCGTGCCGCGTGCCGATCGTGAAGGGGTGACCGGGCCGCGTGGCCGTGCAGATGAGCCGGGAGCGGTTCGAGGAGCTCGTCGGCGAGGCGCTCGACGAGGTGCCCGAGGAGCTGCTCGGGCTGATGAGCAACGTGGTCATCCTGGTCGAGGACGACCCACCGCCGGGCGAGGACCTGCTCGGGATCTACGAGGGGTACGCGCTCACCTCGCGGGGCTGGGACTACGCCGGCGTGCTGCCCGACCGCATCCTCATCTTCCGCAACCCCATCCTGGCGATCTGCGACACCGAGGAGGACGTCGTGGACGAGGTGGCGGTGACCGTGGTGCACGAGATCGCCCACCACTTCGGCATCGACGACGACCGCTTGCACGCCCTCGGCTGGGGCTGACCGGGCCCGCGCTGCGCCCCGCTCGGCCGATCCCCGCTGTTGCGCGGGTCCCCTAACCTCCGGTGCAGGCACACCCCGATGCAGGAGGAAACCCATGCGCAGCGCGCTGTTCTCCGCGGAGAACCTTGAGAAGGAGTCCCAGCAGCCGGGCATGCGGCTGCAGAACTCCAAGATGCTGAAGATCGAGCTGAACGGCGAGGCGATGGCCCGGGTCGGGTCCATGGTCGCGTACCAGGGTCAGGTGCAGTTCCAGGCTCTGGGCTCCGGCGGCATCGGCAAGTTCATCAAGCAGCGGCTCACCGGTGAGGGCGTGCCGCTGATGAAGCTCTCCGGGCGGGGCGACGTCTTCCTCGCCGAGTTGGCCAAGGACGTGCACATCATCGACCTGGAGCCCGGCGACGCCCTGTCCATCAACGGCTCCAGCGTGCTGGCCTTCGACTCCACCCTCCAGTACGACATCAAGATGGTCGGCGGCGCCGGGATGGCGTCCTCGTCCGGCCTGTTCAACTGCGTCTTCACCGGCCACGGCCGGATCGCCATCACCACCAAGGGCACCCCGGTCGTGCTCAACGTCGACCAGCCCACCTACGTCGACCCGCAGGCCGCGGTCTGCTGGTCGGCCAACCTCCAGACCGGCTACCACCGGGCCGAGCAGCTCGGCCTGGGCACGCTGCTCGGCCGCAGCACCGGCGAGGCGTTCACGATGAGCTTCGCCGGCCAGGGCTTCGTCGTGGTCCAGCCGTCGGAGGAGCCCCCGGTGCAGGGCAGCGGCGCCCAGCAGCAGCAGGGCGGCCTGCTCGGCGGCCTGCTGCAGTGACCGCCCGGTGCGCGGGCGGCCCAGTCCGGATGCCCCGGCACCGTCAGTTCAGCTCGCCGGCGCGGAGCCGGGACAGCCAGGCCGCCGCGTCCGCGTAGTCGGTGTCGGAGAGGCCGGCCGGAGCGGGGACCGGCCGGTCGCTCGCCGCCGGGTTCCAGCGGTGCCGGGGGTACGACCCGAGAAAGCGCACGTCCGCGCAGACCCGGCGCAGCCCCTGCAACGCCTCGCCGAGGCGGACGTCGGCGACGTGCCCGGTGCAGTCGAGGAAGAAGACGTACCGCCCGAGCGCCTCGCCGGTCGGGCGGGACTCGATGCGGGTCAGGTTCACCCCGCGGGTGGCCAGCTCCGTGAGCACCGACAGCAGCGCGCCGACCCGGTCGTGCGCGATGTAGACCGCCAGCGAGGTCACGTCGTCGCCGGTCGGCGGCGGGGGCGGGCCGGGGCGGGAGACCAGCGCGAACCGGGTCACCGCGTCCGGATGGTCGGCGATCTTGTCGGCGAGCACGGTCAGCCGGTGCCGGATGGCGCCGATCGGGGCGCAGATGGCGGCGTCGTACTCGCCGCTCGCCGCGCCCGCCGCGGCGGCGCCGTTGGAGAGCACGTCGACCACGGTGGCGTCGGGCAGGTGGTCCCGGAGCCAGCCCCGGCACTGGGTGGACGCCTGCGGGTGGGCCGCCACGCCGCGCACCTGGGCCAGCGTGACCCCGGGGCGGCTGGCGAGCACGAACTCGACCGGCAGGATCACCTCGCGGGTGATCACCAGCGGCTCCCCCTCGGCCAGCTCGTCCAGGGTCACCCCGACCGCGCCGCCGATGGAGTTCTCCAGCGGCACCAGCGCCGCGTCCGCCTCCCCGGCCCGTACGGCGTCCAGCGCCTCGCCCACGCTGCGCGCCGGCGTCCGGTCACCCCGCTCGGCGGCGGGGACGGTGCGCAGCGCCTGCTCGGCGAAGGTGCCCTCGGGACCCAGGTAGACGAAGCGGGTCGGCGGTGTTCCCGGCATGCCGACCAGACTACGCACCCGGGGTGCCGTCGCAGGCCAGGGTTCGGATGCCGGACGGGCCGGCGGCGCGTACCTCCACGCCGCACACGTCCGTGCCGGCGGTGACCAGTTCCAGCGCGGTGGGCCGGCCCCGGGTGACCACCTGGAGCTCCTCGTGCCCGCTCACCGCCAGCACGGTGTACTGCCAGCCCTCGGCGCAGAGCGGCCCGATCCGCACCGTGACCCGGACGTCCCGGGGCAGCACCCGGGCCGGGCCGCGCAGCAGGGCGACCACCCGGTCGCCGGACGGGCCGGACCGGCAGGGGGTGGCGGTCGGATCCGGGGCCGGCGCCGTGTGTGCCGGGCCGGTCGGGGTGACCGGCGCGGCCGGCGTCGCGCTGGCCGTGGGGGTGGCGGAGGCGGTCGGGGCGGTGGTGACCGACGCGGTCGGGGCGCCCAGCTCGGGCGGTGCGCCGCAGCCGGCGAGGGCGAGCAGGGCGGCCAGCGCCACCGCGAGGTGCCGGCGGGCGGGGCGGGGTGGGGTGCAGGGCACGGTGCGATCCTCGGCATCGACGGACGTCGTCATGGCCGGTCGGCCGAGCCCATCGTAGGAGGATCACCCGATCGGGTGAAGGTCACTTGTGTACCCGGTGCCCGGCCCGCTCCAACGCGCTCGTCGCGTCGGCCAGCCGTACGGCGGGCACCAGCACGTGGTCGGTGTCGTACGTGGAGAAGGCCACGACGTTGACCCGGGCCCGGGCGAGCGGGTCGACCAGCGCGGCGAGGGTGCCGGTGACCGCCGCGTCCAGCGGGCCGACCAGCCGCAGGCAGCGCCACTCGGTCTCCAGGTCCGCTCCGGCGGGCGCCCGCTCGGCGGGGCAGATCAGCGAGACGCCGTCGGCGGTCCAGCTCACCGTCACCACGTCGCCGCCGGCCAGCGCACCCCAGACCTGTGGGGGCACCACGGCGCCGGCCGGCAGGCGGCACATCGCGTACTCGCCCGGCAACAGAGCGACATCGAGCATGAGGGCACCCTACGGCCTCGACGCGGCGGTGCCCCAGCACCGCCGGTGCGGCGATTGCCACACGTCGTCGCAGGTCAGACCGCCGAAAAGAAGGTGAGCGAGCCGGCCACCTCGCCGTCGGTGAGCACCGGCGTGGAGATCGCGTCGACCGTCGTGCCGGCGTCGGCGCCGGGACCCTGGACCCGGAGCAGCCCGCGGGCCAGCCGGCCGGAGAGCAGCGCGAGCAGCGGCGGGATCTTGTCGGTCTCCTGCTCGGTCAGCTCGCTCGGGCTGGCGGTGAAGTCGACCAGGCGAAGGCCGCCCTCCAGCAGCGGCCGGCCGATCACGTCTTCCGGGGCGCCGAGGCCGAGCAGGTCGCAGCCGGCCGAGGAGATCGCCACCACGGTGGTGTCGGCGTCGATCAGCAGGCACGGTTCGGCGGCCCGGGAGACCGTGCCGGACCATTGCCCGAAGTTGTCGGACTCCTGCTCGGTCGGTGTCCCGCCCGCGGGCACGAACACTTCCGAGATCGAGAGTTCGACGTGGGCCACCGCGCCTCCTATGTACACCGACGGTCTGTCCACGCTAGCCGGTCGTCGCGGCGACCGCCCGACCGCGCCGCGACTCCGGCCGCCAGAGTCGCTCGGGGGCTCCGGGGCTCGGCGGGGGCGGGTGTCGGTGGCGACGGGTGCCCGGCGTCAGGTGGCCGGCGACGGCGCGGGCCGGCGGAACCACCGGGGCGGAGCCGCGGACCGCGTGGCGTCGCCGGAGACGTTACCGGCGGGCGGCCCGCTTGTCAGCGGCCGTTCGGCCCTCGTCGTACCACCGGTAGTCGGCCGCTGGACGGTACGTGCCGTTGAGCCACGTCGACGGGGCCTGGGCGACCCGGGAGAGCTTCTCGGCGGTGGCCGGACTGATCCGGTTGCCGCCCGCCACGAGCAGGCGGTCGAGCTCCCGGTGGGTGGCCATGAGGCAGTCCTTGGGCAGGCCGTAGACGCTGATGACCCCGGAGCCGACGAAGGTCAGCACCGGGGTCACGGGGATCGGCAGGCCGACCGCATCGGAGAGGGCCTTGCTGGCCCGCTTGGCGTCGCGGCGCGCCTCGGCCACATAGGGCGGACGTTTGCCGTTGATCTGCACGACGTCGCCCGCGACGAGCACCCGGGCCCGGCCGTGGTCGGCGATGGTGACCGCGAAGAGCCCGCTCGGCCCGATGGCGAGGAACCCGGCCCGCTCGTCCTGGGTGCGGTCGAGCAGCACGTCCGCGGCGTCCGTGCGGGGCCACTCGATGACGTGCCAGGCCGGGCCGAGGTGGTCGAGCTGACCGAGGGCCCGGGCCCCGGCCGCCTCCAACCGGCGGGCTCCGCGCTCGGCCCGCCGGCGGCGGGCCCACTCCAGCGGAGTCGGTCGGGCCGGCTCGAGCACGGGGGTGGACTCGACCCGGGGGTGCGGCACCGAGACGGGCGGCAGTGCCCGGGTCGGTACGGCTCGGCGAGCGGGAAAGACAGTCATCGCGACCTCCGGCAAAAGGTCTCTCGAAGTTATGTCTCCACTACCCTACGTTGCGCACCCCGGTGCTCGGCAAGTTGGAGCGCCGGAATGAGTGCGGATGAATGCCATATTCATTCACACTTCTTTTCCCGGATGATGCGGAAGCCTGCCCTACGCTGCGAGGGTGACCCACTATGTGGACAGCGAGGTCGGTCGGCTCGGCACGGTGCTGCTGCACCGACCGGGGCCGGAACTCGCCCGCCTCACCCCACGCAACAACGACTCCCTGCTCTTCGACGCTATCCCATGGGTGGGCAGAGCGCAGGAGGAGCACGACGCCTTCGCGGCGGCCCTGCGGTCCCGCGGCGTGGAGGTGCTCTACCTGGCGACCCTGCTGGCCGAGACCCTCGCCGTGCCGGACGCGCGGGCCGAGCTGACCGACCTCGTGCTCCGCTCGCCCCGGCTGGGCGACACCCTGCGCCGCCGGGTCGCCGACCATCTCACCTACCTCGATCCGGCCGCGCTGGCCGACGTGTTCATCGCCGGGCTGGCCCACGAGGAGCTGCGGATCGGCCCGGACCGCCCCGGCGGTCTGGTCTGGACGCTGATGGACCGGCACGACTTCGTCATCGACCCGCTGCCCAACCTGCTCTTCACCCGCGACTCGTCGGTCTGGATCGGCGACCGGGTCGGGGTGACCAGCCTGGCCATGCCGGCCCGCCGGCGGGAGACCACGCTGACCGACGCGATCTACCGCCACCACCCGCGCTTCGCCGGCACCGGGTTCGTCTACCACCCGGAGCTGGAGCACCTGGAGGGCGGTGACGTGCTGCTGCTCGCGCCGGGGGTGCTCGCCGTCGGCGTGGGCGAGCGGACCACGCCGGCCGGGGCGGAGCGGCTAGCCCGACAGGTCTTCGCCGCCGGGCTGGCGCACACCATCCTGGTGGTGCCGATCGCCCAGGAGCGGGCCACCATGCACCTGGACACGGTCTGCACGATGGTCGACGTCGACGCCGTGCTGATGTATCCGAACATCGCCAGCGAGCTCTCCGCGTACACGGTCATCGCCGGCACGGACGGCGAGGATCCGCGGGTCGACGGCCCGGCGGCGTTCCTGCGGGCCGCCGCCGACGCCATGGACCTCGACCAGCTCCGGGTGATCGACACCGGGCTGGATCCGGTCACCGCGGAACGCGAGCAGTGGGACGACGGCAACAACACCCTCGCCCTCGCCCCCCGGCTCTGCGTCGGCTACGAGCGGAACGTGGAGACCAACGCCCAGCTGGAACGGGCCGGCATCGAGGTGATCGCCATCGCCGGGTCGGAGCTGGGCTCCGGCCGGGGCGGCCCGCGCTGCATGTCCTGCCCGCTGGTCCGCGAGCCGCTGCGGCTCTGAACCGCGACGGGCCCCGGTCGACGACCGGGGCCGGCGGCGAAGATCGGCTCAGCGCAGGGTGAGCTGGCGGCCGAGCAGGCCCTGGCGGGCCCGGCGCCCGGCGGCGTCCAGCGGCTCCTTCTCCTCCAGCGCCTCGGCGTACCGCTTGGCGAACCCGGTCACCGGCTCCTCCCAGTCGGCGGCCGGGACGTCCTCGGGCAGGTCCCAGACCGGCACGAGGCGGCCGTGCGCCCGGAACATGCCGGCGAACCGGGTGTCGTCGCCCAGGGTCAGCGTGCCGGCCACACTCAGCCGGGACAGCGCGTCCAGCGCCACGTCCTCGTCCTCCGGCAGCACCCAGCGCACGTGCGCCTTCTCGGGCACCTGGCACCAGTACGCGGCCCGTGCCGCGGCCAGTTTCACGGTCGGGTAGATCGCCGCGTTGGCCCGCTCCAGGGACGCCTGCACGCCCGGGTCGTCGGCGGCGCCCGGGTCGAGCCAGAACTCGAACCCGTCGTGCATGCTGATCTCCAGCGGGCCGTCCACCAGGATGTCCTGGAGGCGGGGGCCCGGCCCGGGCAGCGGGGGCACGCTCACCTGGCCGCCCGGCTCGGTCCGCAGCGCGCAGAGCAGCGCGTCGGCCAGGTCCCGGGAGACGTCGCCGGACTGCTGGTGCCGCTGGAGGCCGATGAAGACCCGCCCGTCCGGCTTGGTCATCGCCGGGGCGGCCATCGGCAGCACGGTGGCCAGGGTGACCGGCCGGTCGCCGTGCTCCTCGACCAGCTCGGGGGTCAGCCGCAGCGGCGCGGAGGCGGCGGGCACCAGCTCGCGCAGGGCGATCCACTCCGGCTCGTCGACCAGGCCCTCGAACGGTCGGGGCACGAAGATGTCGCGCACCTTCTCCCGCTTCGGGGTGGCTTCGGCGGCCCGCTGGCTCTTTCGACGCTTGCTCATGCGTCCGCTCCGCTCCGCTCCGCAGCCGCATGAGGCTCCATGGCGCTGTGCCCGATGATTCGCTCGCTGCGCTCGCTCATGGCGAGACAGCCTAGATGCCGGACCGGACGGCCGTGGGCGCAACCCGCCTGCCCGGTCGGCTCAACCGGCCACGACCAGGTCCGGCCGGGTCGCGCCGGTCGGGTCGAACTCCGCCCAGACGCTCTGGCCCAGGCCGTCCCGATCGACCCCCCAGCGGCTCGCCAGCCCGGCGACGATGTGCAGGCCGCGCCCGTCGACCGCGTCCGGGGTGGCGACCCGCATCAGCGGGCCGCAGGCGGAGCCGCCGTCGGTCACCCGGAGCTGCACGGTCTGCCCGCCGGCCGTCGCCCGCAACCGCCAGGCCACCCGGACCACGCCCCCGGGCAGCGGGTCGGCGTGCCGCACGGCGTTGCCGACCAGCTCGGCGAGGACCGCGACCAGGTCGGCCAGCAGGACCGGGGGTACGACGTCGGCCAGCTCGTCGGCGAGCCGGTGCCGGGCGAGGCGCGCGCCGGTGGCGTGGTGGGGCACCACCACGCACCATGATCGTTCGGCCGAACCCGTCGCCACCGTCGTTCCTTCCACCCCCGTGCGGGCCGGGTTCACCCCCGTGGCAGCCGCACCTCTGCGACGGTACCCCCACCGGCTCTCGGTCGGAGGGATACCCATCCATTCTGCTGTTCAACGATCTGCCGGACGAGATAGAGCCCCAGTCCGGCGCCGGGGTAGCGACGCCGGTCGCCGGACTCCCCCTGCCAGAACCGGTCGAACGCCCGCTCCACGTGCTCCGGCCGGATGCCGATGCCCCGGTCGGCGACCCGGAAGGAGACGGTCCGCCCGTTCGCCTCGGCGCAGACCTCGATCGGGGTGTCCGGCAGCGAGTACTTGCCGGCGTTGGTGCCCAGCTCGGTGAGCACGGTGGCCAGGCTGTGCCGGTCGCCGAGCGCCTTGGGCAGGTCGGCCGGCAGGTCGAGGACGATCCGGTGCCGGACGTCCGCCGGCAGGTCGGGCACCGCCGCCCGCAGCGCGTCGGCCAGGTCGAACGGGGCGGCCGGCTCGCCGCCGGGGCGGTTCTCGGTGGCGGCGGTGAGCAGCCGGTCGACCAGCCGGGCCAGTTCGTTGGCGCGCTGCCCGATGATCCGGGCGGCCTGCCGCCGGTCGTCGTCGCTGAGCGACTCCCAGTGGTCGGTGAGGGTGTCCGCGTACCCCTTGATCACGGTGACCGGCGTGCGCAGCTCGTGGCTGGTCACCGCGACGAAGAGGTCCCGGTCGTGGTCGCGCCGCTGCTGGTCGGTGATGTCGCGGAAGGTGACCACCCGCAGCGTGCCCGGTCCGGGCAGCTCGCCGGACGTGATCCGCAGCCAGCGGCCGTCCGGCAGCCGGTGGTCGAGCACCTGCCCGGACGGGGGGAGCGGGAAGGGCAGCGGCCGGCTCAGCGCCTCGCCGGCCGGGCGGCCGGTCACCTGGGCGGCAGCCGGGTTCCAGAGCCGGACGCGGTTGTCGCGGTCCACCACCGCCAGGCCGTCGGCGAGCGCGGCCACCACCGGGCCGTCGCCGTGCACCGGCAGGCCGGTCTGGTCGCCGTACATGTGGGCGATGCAGGCCGCCACGTAGCCGACCACGGCTTGCTGGGAGGCGTCCAGCGGCTCGCCCTCCGGGTAGAAGGCGTGCAGGCTGCCCACCGTCAGGCCGCCGATCTCGGCGCGGGCCAGGATCATCCGGCGCAGCCCGCGCGCGGTCAGCTCGTCGGCGGCCGCGCCGGGGATCGCGTCGACCGGGACCTCGCGCACCGGTGGGCCGGAGAGCAGGCAGACCGTGGCCGGGTCGGTGGCCGGCAGCGGGTGACCGGTGGCGAACTCGGCGCTGCCGGTCGCCGCGATCACCCGGCCGCCGGCCGGGGCGAACTCCACGAATACGAGGCCGGCCGCGCCGATGGCCGGCTCGACCGCGCGGAGCAGCCGGGTGAGCACGGGCAGGCCCGACTCGCCCGAGTTGATCATCTTGATCACGCTGGTGTGGCCGGCGATCAGGGCGGTGAAGTCGGTTCGCTCCGGCATGTCCCGAGTGTGCCCCGCCGCCCGTCCCGGGGACACCCCCGGCCGGGCGACCGCCCACCGGCCGGACCGGCCGGCCTCACCGGCCCAGGCGGGCCAGCGTCCGGGCGGGCCGGTCGGTGATCACGCCGTCCACCCCCGCGGCCAGCACCAGCTCCAGGTCCGCCGGCTCGTTCACCGTCCAGACATAGACCTGGTTGCCGGCGGCCCGCAGCGCGGGAACGAGCTGCGGGCGGGCCCGGATCAGGCCGATCCCCGGTCCGGCGATCCGGGTGCCGAACGGCAGCCGGCCCAGCCGCAGCCAGCGCGGCAGCACCTCGAGCAGCAGCACCGTGGGCAGCGCCGGGGCGAGGTCGCGGAGCCGGCGTACGGCCAGCGGGGAGAAGGACATCACGGTGACCCGGACCAGGTCCTCCGGTCCGGGCTCGGCCAGGCCGTACCGGCCCAGCATGGTGACCAGGCGGCGCTCGACGTCGCCGCGGTAGCGGGAGGGGTGCTTGGTCTCGATCAGCAGCCGCACCGGCCGCCCGGCGGCCAGCACCGCGTCGAGCAGCCGCTCCAGCGTGAGCAGCCGGGTGTGCGACTCGTCGAGCGGTTCGTCGCCCTCGGCCGCCGCCCCGCCGGGGTGCCACGAGCCGAAGTCGAGCGCCTCCAGTTCGGCGAGGGTGCGTGCGCTGACCAGCCCGCGACCGTTGCTGGTCCGGTCCAGCCGGCGGTCGTGGACGCAGACCAGGTGCCCGTCGCGGGTCAGCCGGACGTCGCACTCCATCCCGTCGGCGCCCTCGTCGAGGGCGCGCAGGTAGGCGGCGAGCGTGTGTTCCGGCAGGTCGTACGAGGCGCCGCGGTGCGCGAAGACCAGGGGGTCGGTCATGGCCGCGTCGCGCCTCAGGCGACCCGGCCCGGCTGCCCGTCGTCGGTGACCACCGGACGGCCGGCGGCGGCCCAGTCGCCCATCCCGCCCTCGACGTTGCGCACCTGGTCCCAGCCGTTGCGCATCAGGTAGGCGACCACCTGCGCGGACCGTCCGCCCGAGCGGCAGATCACGGCCACCTCGCGGTCGTCCGGCACCTCCGCGATCCGGGCGGGCAGCTCGGTCATCGGCAGGTGGTGGGCCGCCGGGGCATGGCCGGCGGCCCACTCGTCGTCCTCGCGGACGTCGAGCAGGTAGATGTCGTCGGGCACGGCCGACGCGGGCACGCTGGGAACCTGGGGTCCGAACACGGCTACCAAGCCTAGACGGCCGCTCCGGTCAGAGCCGGTTGACCCAGCGGGGATGGGCCCCGGCCCACTCCGGCATCCGGGTGCCGCGCAGCGCGTCGAAGAGCCCGCCGCCGCCGTTGTCCAGCACCACGTACGAGACCTGGTCGATGGTCTGCGCGTAGGAGGGGATCTGGACCCCGTGCAGGGCGTCCGCGGGCAGCCCGCGGAGCGCGAAGAGCAGGTCCTCCAGGGGTACGCCGTTGGTGTCCACGGTCAGCGCCCCGCCGACCGCCCGGAGCACCCGGTCCAGCTGCACCGGGTCGCTGCGCAGGTGGGTCTGCCCGGCCTTGTCGAGCACCGCCCGGAGCATCTGCTGCTGGTGCCGCTGCCGGTCGAAGTCGCCGCCGGGCAGGTCGTAGCGCTGCCGCACGTAGTCCAGCGTCCGGGCGCCGTTCATCTGCTGGCAGCCGGGGTCGAACCGGGTCTTCGTGTGGATCGACCGGACCGGGGTGTCGACGCACATCCGGATGCCGCCGAGCAGGTCGATGACCTGCTTGAAGCCGGAGAAGTCGACCAGCGCGGCGCCGTCGAAGCGGACCCCGGTGAGCCGGGTCAGCGTGGCGCTGAGCAGCCGGGCGCCGGCCTCGCCCCCGCCGCCGTGCTCGTACGCCGCGTTGACCTTGTCCTGGCCGCCGCCGAAGCCGGGCGCCGCCGGGATGGCGACCAGCAGGTCCCGCGGCACGGAGATCAGGTACGCCTGCCGCAGCCCGGCCGGCACGTGCACGATCAGGATGCTGTCCGAGCGCTGGTCCTCGGGGTTCGCGCCCGGCCGGTGGTCCGAGCCGATCAGCAGGTAGTTGAGCGGCCCCGAGAGGTCGGTACGCGACTGCCTGGCCGCCTCGTCGAGCAGCTGTTCCTTGCTGACCGTGCGGTCGTAGCGGTTGGTGAGCCAGTGCAGCCCGGCCACGCCGAGAGTGGCGAGCAGGAGCAGGGCGAGACCGGCGCCGAGCAGGAACCGGGACCAGCGGGCGGATCGAACCCGCCCGCGTGCGTTCCGTGCTGGCCTGGACGTGACATTCCCCCCGTAGCCGCGACATGAGACCCGCTCACGTCAGGCTACGGGGGGAAGCTCCGGGCGGGTGCCGCTTTCGCCGCGGCTACCGGCCGGTTACCAGGTCATTTGCGGGTGGAGAGGACGTTCGGGTTCGCCACGACGAAGTCGGCGAGCTTGTCGTTCTTCACCGCCTTGAACATGTCCATGCTCAGCTCGTTGAGCGATTCCTTGCTGTGGTCGGCGTTCGGGCTGTAGGTGCCACCGTTGGTGCGCAGCGTGACCAGGTCGTTCCCGCTGACGCCCTTGAGCGTGAAGATGAAGTCCGCGATCGGCACGCCGTTGGTGTCCAGGATGAAGGCCGTGCCGGCCGCCTTGATCAGCGAGTTCAGCTTGATCGGGTTGGTCATCATGCCCTTGTCGGTGGCCTTCTTCGCCATCGCCTTGATCAGCTGCTGCTGGTTCTGCTGGCGGTCGTAGTCGCTGTTGGGCAGGCCGTAGCGCTGGCGGGAGTAGTCGAGGGCCTCCCAGCCCTCCATCTCCTTGCAGCCCTTCTTGTGCACCACCGGCTTGTAGGGCTTGCCGGTCTTCTTCGCGTCGGCGTTCCACATCGGCTTGCCATCGACCATCGACATGTGGTGCGACGGGACCTCGTGGCTCACGCAGATCCGGACGGTGCCGAGCGCGTCGATGATCTTCTTGAAGCCACCGAAGTTGATGATCGCCGCGCCGTCGAAGCTGATTCCGGTCATCTGCTTGATCGTCTTGGCCATCAACTGGGCTCCACCCTCCCAGCCGCCACCGTTCTGGGCGCCGTGGAAGAACGCGGCGTTGATCTTGTCGGTGCCGCCCCGGTAGCCGCTCTTCTGGAAGGCCGGGATCTGCGCCTCGGTGTCCCGCGGGATGGAGATCAGGTAGGCCTGGTCGTGGGTGGCCGGGATGTGCAGGATGATGATCGTGTCCGAGCGGACGTCGTCGGCGGCCCAGCGCTGCCGGGCGTCCACGCCGAGCAGCAGCATGTCGATCGGGCCGTCCAGACTGTTGCCACCCTCGGCGTCGCTCTTGCCCGCCTCACCGAGCAGGTTGCCCTGGTCGATGCTGCTGGTCGCCTGGCCGATCACCGCCTTGCTGCCGACGATCGCGATGCCGCTGGTCATCATCAGGACGGCACCGAAGATCACGGTGAGCTTGGCCCAGAGCGGGTCCTTGCGCTTGGTGCGCTTCTTCCCGCCGCCGGGGCCGCGGCCGCCGGGGCCGGGCTGCGTCGGGATGATCGGAGGAACCCGCCCGGGTGCTCCGGGCTCCAGTGACTGAGGGCGACGGCTGGTCTGAACCGGCATGCGTGCTCCAGCTCGGGGATCGGGGGCGGGACCACTGTACGTATTCGTTCCCGTTCTCGCGACCTCCTGTGGTGCCTACTCCCGTCAATCTCGGCCATCGGCGTGGGGTTGTGGCCGAACGGCCAATTGAAAAGATCCGGTCGGCGGTTGGCTCACTGCGGGACGAGCCTTGACCGCCGACCGGATGTGCTGCCTCGCGGGGGGTGGCGTCAGCCGCCGCTCCCGTCGCTGTCCGTCTTCTGGTTGGCCTTCACCCAGTCGGCCATCGTGTCCGCGGCGATGGCCTTGTACATGGCCAGCGCCTTCTCCCGGTCGGAGACCACCACCGACTGGCCGTCGACGGTCTGGCCGCCCAGGTTCGGGCTGGTGACGAAGGTCAGGTTCTCCCCGCGCAGGCTCCGGAACTGCAGCGCCATGTCGGTCAACGAGAATCCCTGGTCAACCGTGACGGCGGCGGTGACCGCCTTGAGGAAATCGTTGAGCTTCTTGGGGTTGGTCAATGTCCCGGTGCTGGCCGCCTTGTCCATCAGCGCCTTGAGGAACTCCTGCTGGTGGCGCATCCGGGCGAAGTCGCCGTCGGGGAACTGCTTGCGCTGGCGGACCCAGTCCAGGGCCTCGGCCCCGTTCATGTGGTTCACGCCCTTGGTGAACGTCCGGTACGGCTTGTGGATCGAGGTGATGGTCCGCTCCACCTTGAGGTCCACCCCGCCCAGGGCGTCGGTGACCTCCTTGAAGCCGGCGAAGTCGATGGCCATCACGTGGTCGATCCGGACGTCGCTGAAGCACTCCACGGTCTTCACGGCGAGCGGCAGGCCGCCGAACGCGAAGGCGGCGTTGATCTTGTTGCGCGAACCCGAGTCGCAGGACGCGCCGGCGTTCTCCGGGATCGGCACGTACAGGTCACGCGGGATGGAGACCAGGTAGGCCTGCTTGTGGTCGGCCGGGATGTGCATGACGATCAGCGTGTCCGCCCGCCACTTGCCGGCGGCGTCCACCTCGGCGTCCGGGTCCCGCGAGTCGCTGCCGACCAGCAGGATGTTCAACGCGCCGTCGACCTGCTTGGTCGGCCGCCCACCGGTGATCTGCGAGAAGGGGTCGGTCCGGGCCAGATCGTTGTCGAGGTTGCGGGCGTAGAGCCAGGCGCCCACACCGCCGAGCAGCGCCAGCACCAGCACCGCGACGCCGGCCACCAGGCCGATGCGTCCCCAGCGCGGCCGGGGACCACGCCGGCCGGGGCCGCCGGAGCCGCCGCCCGGACCGCCCGGACCGTCCGGGCCGGTCGGTCCGCCGGGCCCGCCGGAGCGCGGCTCCTCGTCGTACGAGGGGTACCAGCGGGCGTCGGTGGCGCGGGCGCGCCCGCTGGCACCCCGGCCGGAGCCGGGAACCTGGGCGCGGCCCGCGCTCCGGCTCAGGGGTGCGGGGAGCGGGAGGCCGGCAGACGAGGTCGCTGACATGTAACCGAGGGTAGGTCGGCGGGGCCACCAACGCCCTGAGGCACAGGCGGGTGTCAGCCTCCTCCCAGCGGAACTCAGTACCCTAGCCGGCCGCGGAAGTACTCGATCGTGCGTCGCAGGCCGTCTTCGGGCGTCACGGTCGGCTCGTATCCCAGCAGTTCGCGGGCGAGGGTGAGATCGGGGCGGCGCATCTCCGGATCGTCGGCAGCCCGGGTGATGTAGCTCACCTCGGAGGTGCTTCCGGTGAGCGACACGATCGTCTCGGCCAGTTGCCGCATCGACATCTCGTGCTCGGTGCCGCAGTTGATCGGGCCGGTCTCGGTCGAGTCGAGCAGCAGCAGGATGCCCCGCACCAGATCGTCGACGTAGCAGATCGACCGGGTCTGGTTGCCGGTGCCGTGCACGGTGATCGGCTCGCCGCGCAGCGCCTGGGAGATGAAGGTCGGGATGGCCCGGCCGTCGTCCGGGCGCATCCGCGGGCCGTACGTGTTGAAGATCCGGACGATCGCGGTGTCGGTGCCCCGGCTGCGGTGGTAGCCCATGGTGGCCGCCTCCGAGAAGCGCTTCGCCTCGTCGTAGACGCTCCGGATGCCGATCGGGTTGACGTTGCCCCAGTAGGTCTCGCGCTGCGGGTGCTCCTTCGGGTCCCCGTACGCCTCGGAGGTGGAGGCCATCAGGAACCGGGCGCCGTCGGCGGTGGCCCGCTCCAGCAGGTGCAGGGTGCCCACCGAGCCGACCCGGAGGATCTCCACCGGCAGCTTCTCGAAGTCGGTGGGGCTGGCCGGCGAGGCCATGTGCAGGATCGCGTCGAACCGCTCGGTCATCGCCGGGTGGTCGGTCGGCAGCCCCTCGGAGATGTCCGCCTCGATCAGCGTGAAGGTCGGCTTCTCGAGCAGGTGACCGATGTTGTCCTTGGAGCCGGTGACGAAGTTGTCCAGCACCACCACCGTGCAACCGCGCTCGATGAGCCGGTCGACCAGGTGCGACGGGACGAAGCCGGCGCCGCCGGTGACGAGGATGCGATGTCCGGAGCCGAAGCGGGGAGCGACCTTCATGCCGGCCAGCCTACTCAAGCCGGTGGGCCGGAGCCGCCGTCGGCTCCGGCCCACCGGGGTGGGGGGTGCGGTCAGTGCGCGCCCGCGCCGGTGAGCGAGCGCACCTCCAGTTCGGCGTACTTCTCCTCGTCGTGCTCCTTCGACACCAGCGTGCCGATCCAGCCGCAGAGGAAGCCGAACGGGATCGAGATGATGCCCGGGTTCGACAGCGGGAACCAGTGCCAGTCGTGGTCGGGGAACATGGCCGTCGGCGCCCCGGATACCACCGGGGAGAAGAAGACCAGCACCACGGCGGCGAGCAGGCCCCCGTAGATCGCCCAGACCGCGCCCGAGGTGTTGAACCGCTTCCAGAACAGGCTGTAGAGGATCGCCGGCAGGTTGCCCGAGGCGGCGACCGCGAAGGCCAGCGCCACCAGGAACGCCACGTTCAAGCTCTGCGCGAAGATCGACAGCACGATGGAGATCGCACCGATCACCAGGGCGGAGATCCGGGCGACGTTCACCTCCTGCCGCTCCGACGCCTGGCCGTTCTTCATCACGTTGGCGTAGAAGTCGTGCGCCAGGCTGGACGACGAGGCCAGGGTGAGCCCGGCGACCACCGCCAGGATCGTGGCGAAGGCGACCGCCGCGATGATCGCCAGCAACGTCGCCCCGCCCAGGTTCCCGCCGAGGAAGTCGATGCCGAGCGCTTCGGCGAGCTGCGGGGCGGCCGTGTTGCCGGCCTTGTCCTGAGCGGTGATCGCCTGGCCGCCGACCAGCGCCGCCGCGCCGAAGCCGAGGGCGAGGGTGAGCAGGTAGAAGGTGCCGATGATGCCGATCGCCCAGAGCACGCTCTTCCGGGCCGCCTTCGCGGTCGGCACCGTGTAGAAGCGGATCAGGATGTGCGGCAGGCCGGCGGTGCCGAGCACCAGCGCGATACCCAGCGAGAGCAGGTCCATCTTGCTGTAGAAGGTCTTCAGCGCGTCGCCCGGTGTCTCCACGCCGTAGCGGAGCCCGGGTTCGAGGAAGGCCGCTCCCTTGCCCGAGGCGTCGGCCGCGTCGCCGAGCAGCGAGGACAGGTTGAACTTGTACTTCGCCAGCACCAGCAGGGTCATCACCAGCGCGCCGCTCATCAGCAGGAACGCCTTGACGATCTGGACGTACGTGGTGCCCTTCATCCCGCCGACCGTGACGTAGATGATCATCAGGGCGCCGACCAGGATGATCGTGGCCACCTTGGCGGTGTCCGCGTTCATGCCGAGGAAGGTCGTGCCCGGCTTGATGCCCAGCAGCAGGGCGACCAGCGCGCCCGCGCCGACCATCTGGGCCAGCAGGTAGAAGATCGACACCGTGATGGTGGAGACCGCGGCCGCGGTCCGGACCGGGCGCTGGCGCATCCGGAACGCCAGCACGTCGGCCATCGTGTACCGGCCGGAGTTGCGCAGGAGTTCGGCGACCAGCAGCAGCGCCACCAGCCAGGCGACCAGGAAGCCGATCGAGTAGAGGAAGCCGTCGTAGCCGTACAGGGCGATGAGGCCGGCGATGCCCAGGAAGGACGCCGCCGACATGTAGTCGCCGCCGATGGCCATGCCGTTCTGGAAACCGGAGAAGGACCGGCCGCCGGCGTAGAAGTCGGTGGCGGTCTTGGTCTGCCGGCTGGCCCAGACCGTGATGGCCAGCGTGATCGCCACGAAGACCAGGAAGAGCGTGATGGTCAGGTTCCGGGCGGTGGTGCTGCCCGCCTCAGCCGCGAGGACCGTGCTCATGGGTCACCTCCCCCATCTCGGCGCGGATCCGGTCGGCGACCGGGTCGATCTTCCGGTCGGCGAACCGCGAGTAGAGCCAGGCGATGACGAACGTGGAGACGAACTGGAGCAGGCCGAAGACCAGGGCGACGTTGATGTTGCCGACCAGCTTCGTCCCCATGAAGCCCCGCGCGTACGCGGAGAGGATGACGTAGAGCGCGTACCACAGGAAGAACGCGACGGTCATCGGGAAGACGAAGCCGCGCAACGCGCGCCGCAACCCGGCGAACTCGTCCGACCGCTGGACGGCGAGGTACCGTTCCGCCGCCGACTCGGCGGGTGCGGACGCGGGTGTGTCCGTGGACATCTGTGGATCACCACCTTCGCAGGCGTGGGGAGTTTTCGCGCACGGTAGAGAGCGCGCTCCCCGCCGGGGAAGGCTCGGATCGGCGACGGTCGAGGGCTGCGCCGAACGGCGGTCCGGCTGCGCCGAGTGACTCAGGTCACTCCGCCCAGCGGTCGGTGATCAGTCGGTGAGTCCGCGGTAACGGCCGCGGTAGTGCAGCAGCGGCGTGGTCTCCTCGGCCAGGTCGACCGCCTCGATGGTGGCCTCGACCAGCAGGCCCCAGCCGTACTCCCGGGCGGTGTCGAGCCGGCACCCGGCCCACCCGCCGGCGTCCGCGGGCACCGGCCCGTACGGGGTGTCGGTCCAGGAGTCGAGCGCGAAGAGGCCGCCGGGGGACGGGAAGAGGCCGGCGAACCGGTCGGCGAGCTGCCGGTGCCCCGGGCCGAGCGGGGCGACCGCGAACCGGCCCGCCTCCTCGACCGCCGCCCACAGGTCCGATTCCGGGTCGACCAGCCCGAGCAGCCGGTCCGGCTCCCCCTCGGCCACCAGCGTGGACGAGACGGTCAGCCCGGCCGGGCCGGGCGCGGTCCAGAGCGTCACCGGGGCGGCCAGCCGACCGCGCAGTCGGCGGACCGGCGAACGCTGCCCGGCCGGAACGGCGAACGGGTCGGTGTGGTGGATCTCGGCGCCCGGCTCATGATTCACGTGAAACATTGTGCCGCCCCGCCCCCGCGCCCAGCCCAGGAAGCGCTGGTGCAGGTCCCGCGTGCCGGGAAGCTGCTCGGCGGCCTCCGCCATGAGGCGACCCAGGAAGAGCAGCAGCGCGGGCCGGTCGTGCCGATATTCCGCCAGCAGCGCGAGCCGGGCCGGCTGGCACGGCCAGTGCGCCCCGCACCCCCGACACCGCCACGCCGGCCGCATCGCCACGTGCGCCCTCGTCGGGCCCGGCCTCTTCCAGATCTTGGACGAATTCGACCCCTCGGAGGGCCGTTTCCATCCAAGATCTCGGCGGTCGTCTCTCATCAGCGCCTCCCCGGGAAGGGGTCGCCCCGGCCGGGGGATGGCCGGGGCGACCTGCCGCAGGACCGGCCGCCGGGTCGTCGCCTCCACCAGCCGGGCCGCGCCTCTCCACCCTGGACGCGGCGGCGCGGGCAGGGGAGGATGCCAGGGCTTACTACACAGCGCGATCACGTACTTACCGGAGAGGTAAGGATGAACATCGAGGTGTGGATCCGGGCGTTGAAGGCCGCACGGGCCGGTGCGGACGTCTCCCAGGAGGGGCTAGCCGCCGAGATCAGGTGGAGCCCGTCCACGGTGGCCGCCATCGAGACCGGGCGCCGCCGGCCGACCATGGAGTTCGCGGTCGCCGCCGACCAGGCCCTCGGCACCGGCGGCCTCCTTGCCCAACTACTGAAGGCCGCTGACCAGGAACGCGGCCCGTCATGGTTCGTGCCCTGGCGCGGCTATGAACAGCAGTCGGTCAGGCTTCGCGCCTTCGAGGCATGCCTGGTTCCGGGCCTGTTGCAGACGGAGGATTACGCCCGCGCGGTGATCTCGACCGGCGGCCTGCATCCGCCTTGCACCGTTGACGAGCTGGTGGCCGTCCGGCTGGAGCGGCAACAACTGCTGCATCGTGACCAGCCGCCGCACTGTGTGTTTCTGCTGGACGAAACCGCTGTCCGACGGCCTGTCGGTGGGCCGGCGGTACTCGATGCTCAGCTCGCGCGCCTGCTGGCGGTGGCCGAGCTGCCGGCTGTCCGGCTGCATGTCGTCCCACTCGCCGTCGGAGAGCATGCCGGGCTCGGTGGCGGCTTCGTGCTGGCCGAGCTGCCGGACTCCGAGCGGGTGCTCTACCTGGAGAATGCCGCGCGGGGACACGTGATCGACGACCCCGAGACCATCGGCTTGATCGAGCGGAAGTGGGATAGCCTCCTCGGCGAAGCGCTGTCCACGGGAGCCTCACTGGAGCTGATCCGGAAATTGAAGGTGACGCCATGACCACCGCCGAGCCCTACTGGCGTACGTCGTCCCGATCGACCGACTCCGGTGGCAACTGCGTCGAGGTGGCGGACAACCTGCCCGGGGTGGTGCTGGTCCGGGACAGCAAGGATCCGTCCGGCCCGACGCTCGCCTTCACCCCGGACGCCTGGCGCTCCCTGGTCAAGGGCCTCCGCCGGCACGGGCTCGACTGAGGGCCGCCCGGCCTGAGCCGCGAATCGACTTATGCGGTGAGGGAGCGGCGGGCGGCGGCCAGCACTTCCGGGTCGGCGCATCCAGCGGCGTAGCCGGCGATCCGGCGGCGGATGTCCCGGCCGAGCAGCCACACCCCGATCCGCTCGGTGACCGGGCGCAGGAACGCCGGCCGGCACCGGAAGTTGTACCGCCACGTGGCCACGGTGGTGCCCGGCTCCGGGCCCGGGGCGAACCGCCAGCCGCCGCCGAACCGCTCGAAGAACCACGGCCCGCGGACCATCTTCATGCCCACGTTGGTCGGCGGCGCCCAGGAGACGTACTCGCTGACCATGACGAGGCCGTGCCGGGAACGGGTGAAGGTGCGCACGCCCCTGCCGGGACGGGTCGCCCCGTCGACGAAGTGCTGCTCGCGGACGAACGGGTCCCAGCGGTAGCGGACCGGCGCCACGGTCTGCGACACGGCGAAGGCCAGCTCCGGGGGGACCGGAACGGTGGTCACCGCCTCGACGACCGGCATCAGCGCCTCGGGGTGACCGCGGCCAGCAGTTCCGGGTGCCGGTGGTCCAGCGCGTCCCCGGCCAAGTACGCGCCGAGCAGCGCGCCGCCCAGCCCGTACGCCAGCCCGACCGGCAGGGCCAGCCAGAGCCAGACGTCGCCGAGCAGCGCGGCGGCCACCACCAGGGGCACGGCGGCCGCCGCCGAGGCCACCATGGACAGCAGGGCGTACAGGCTCTTCGCCATCGCGGCGCCGGTGTTCATGGCGAACGGGTTGCTGGTCTCCGGCAGCGAGTAGCCGCCGAGCACCGAGACGGACGCGTTGATCGCCAGCCCGCACCCGTACGCGGCGAACAGCGCGCCGGCCATCACGCCGAGCCAGCCGGGTCGCCCGAGCACGACGGCCAGCACCACGGCCACCGCGCCGAGGATCGGCACCACGTAGAGCGAGAACGCGGCCATCCGGGCCCGCAGCTCCACCCGCCCGGGCACGCCGGCCACCACGTTGGCGGCGTACGCGCTGCCGTCGAAGCCGAACTGGTTGGCCAGGGTCACCGAGGCGAGCACCCCGACGAAGACCATCGAGAGCGTGACCAGCACCGGGGACGAGTTGGCGGTGGCCTGGCCGAACGCGGCCCCGCCTTCGGTGGCGAGCCGGGAGCCGCCCAGGTTGACCATCACCGGCACGAAGATGCCGACCACCGCCACGGTGATCAGGTTGGCCCGCCGCCGGGCGTCCCGCCACCAGTAGCGGCACTCCCGGGCGACCAGCGCGCCGAACCGGTCCCTTCGGGCCCAGCCGACCGCCCGGGGGAAGAGCTGCCCGACCGCCCCGCCCGCCGCCGTGCCGCGCCGGTCCCGGGACGGCCCGGCGCTCGCCGCGCCCACCATCGCCGACTCCAGCGACCGCGACCACCAGAGCAGGAGTACGCCGATCGCGGCCACGGTGATCAGCAGCTTCAGCACGGCCGCCCCGGCGCGTCCCTCGGCCACGTCGACGCCGATGGTCCAGGGCGCCCCGAACGGGGTCCAGCCGACCACCCGGGCCACGCCGGTCAGCCGGTCCCAGTCGGCCTGCTGGACCGCGCCGAGCACCAGCAACTGCAGCGGGCCGAGCAGGGCGGCGAGCACCGCGAGGAGCACGGCGGCCAGGTCGCGAACCCGGCGGGAGCGGAGCATGGTGGCGAAGGCGCTGGTCATCGCGCGGGCGGCGGCCACGCAGAGCAGCAGGCCGAGCACCACCCCGAGCGCCCCGACGAGCGCGGCGGACCAGCCGCCCAGCGCGCCGGCGGTGACCACCAGCCCGGCGGCCGTGAGCAGGGTCGACAGCGCCGGGACGCTGACGAGGGCGGCCGCGAAGAGGCCGGTGACCAGGGTGCGGCGGGACAGCGGGAGCAGCGCGAAGCGGGCCGGGTCCAGGGTCTCGTCCACGCCGAAGAAGACCAGGGGCACCAGCAGCCAGCCGAGGGTCAGCAGGCCGCCGCCGAAGGCGGCGGTCATCACCGCGTACCGGGACTCGCCGGCCAGGCCGGGCGCGGCGAGCAGGAAGAAGCCGCCGGCGGCGAACCAGAGCCCGAACAGCACGCCGCCCACGAACAGCGCGATCCGCCAGGCCTGACCGCGGAAGTTGTTGCGCAGCACCCGCAGCTTGAGCCGGACGAAGTGCCGGGGTGAGACGGCCCGGGGCGCCCGCTCGGCGTCGGTCACCGGGACAGCCACGACAGCTCCTCGCCCGTCGCGGTCCGGCCGCCGACCACCTCGACGAAGACCTCCTCCAGCGACCGGTCGCCGCGCACCTCGGTGAGCGTGCCGACCTGCTTGATCCGGCCGTCGGCCAGGATCGCCACGTGCGAGCAGAGCCGCTCGACCACCTCCATGACATGGCTGGAGAAGATCACCGTGCCGCCGCCCACCACGTAGCGGTGCAGGATGTCCCGGATCAGCGCCGCGGAGACCGGGTCGACCGCCTCGAACGGCTCGTCCAGCACCAGCAGCCGGGGGCCGTGCAGCAGCGCGCAGGCCAAGCCGATCTTCTTCTTCATGCCGGCCGAGTAGTCGACCACCAGGGTGCGGCCGGCGTCGGTGAGCGCCAGCACGTCGAGCAGTTCGGCCGCGCGCTGGTCGACCACCGCCGGGTCCATGCCGCGCAGCAGACCGTGGTACGCCAGCAGCTCCGCCCCGCTGAGCCGGTCGAAGAGGCGCACGCCGTCGGGCATCACGCCGAGCAGCCCCTTGGCGCGCACCGGGTCGGCCCAGACGTCGTACCCGAGCACCCGGGCCTGGCCGGCGTCGGGCCGCAGCAGGCCGACGGCCATGGACAGGGTGGTGGTCTTGCCGGCCCCGTTCGGGCCGAGCAGCCCGTAGAACGAGCCGGTCGGCACGTCGAGGTCGACGCCGGCGACCGCCACCTTGGTGTCGAACCGCTTGGCCAGGCCACGGAGGGACAGCGCCGGGTGCTGATCGGTCATGCCCCCGACCGTAGCCCGCCGCGGCCAGCGATCGATCCGGCCGGAGGATGATCTTCTCGTCCTACCTGAGCCGTACGGCCAGGCGCTAGAGGCGCAGCGTCTCCGGGGTGTGCAGGCGGAGCATCGTGACGCCGACGTCGCGGGGCAGCCGCCGCCGGGTCGCCATGGACACCGCCACCATCACGGTGAACGCCAGCGGCACCGTCCATGCGGCCGGTTGGGTCGTGAGCGTGGCCGGCCAGCCGGACAGCGGCGGGCCGAGCACGGTGAGCAGCACCGCGCCGATCGCGGCGCCGCCGCCGACCAGCACCCCGGCGGCGGCGCCCAGGTCGGTCAGGCCGCGCCACCAGATGCCGAGCACCAGCAGGGGGCAGAAGCTCGACGCGGCCACCGCGAAGGCCAGCCCGACCACCTGGGAGACGTCCAGCCCGGAGACGTTGAGGGCGAGCACCGCCGGCACCCCGCCGGCGATCACCGTGGCCAGCCGGAAGCCGCGTACCGAGCCGCGGCCGAGCACGTCGGTGGAGATCACCCCGGCCACGCTGGTGAGCAGGCCGGACGAGGTGGAGAGGAAGGCCGCGAACGCCCCGGCGGCGACCAGCGCGGCGAGCAGCCGGCCAATGGTGCCGTCGCCCAGCGCCGCACCGGGCAGCAGCACCACCACCGCGTCGGTCTGCCCGGTGACCAGCAACTGTGGCGTGTAGATCCGGCCCAGCACGCCGTAGATCGTGGGCAGCAGGTAGAAGACGCCGACCAGGGCCAGCACCACCAGCGTGGTGCGCCGGGCGGCGGCGCCGTCGGGGTTGGTGTAGAAGCGCACCAGCACATGCGGCAGGCCCATGGTGCCGAGGAAGGTGGCCAGGATCAGCGAGTATGTCGCGAACAGCCCCCGGTCGTCGTCGCCCGCGGTGTCCGGCAGCAGCCAGTCGGTGGCGGCGGTGGCCGCCCCGGAGACCTCGGGCACCGGGTCGCCGGCGGCGAACTCGAGCCGGTCGCCGGGGCGTACCTCCCGGGTGTCGCCGCCGGGCAGGGTGAGCGTCGCGCGGTGCTCGACCACCACGGTGGTCGCGGTCCGGAACGCGGGCCCGTCGGGCGGGGTCACCGCCGGGCGGGCGTCGGCCTGCCACTGCAACGCCAGGAAGATCGCGGGTACGGCGAGCGCCGTGAGTTTCAGCCAGTATTGGAACGCCTGCACGAAGGTGATGGCGCGCATCCCGCCCAGCGCCACGTTGGCGGTCACCACCACGGCGACCAGCAGCGCCCCCACCGGGTAGGGCGAGCCGGCCACCGTGGCCAGGGTCAGCCCGGCGCCCTGGAGCTGCGGCACCAGGTAGAGCCAGCCGATGAAGATGACGAAGACGGTGGCCAGCTTCCGCAGCCGCCGCGAGCCGAGCCGCACCTCGCAGAAGTCGGGCAGGGTGAAGGCGCCGGAGCGGCGCAGCGGGGCGGCCACGAAGAGCAGCAGCGCCAGGTAGCCGGCGGCGAAGCCGACCGGGTACCAGAGCACGTCGACGCCGTACTTGAGGATCAGCCCGGCCACCCCGAGGAAGCTGGCCGCCGACAGGTATTCCCCGCCGATCGCGGCGGCGTTCCAGGTCGGGCTGACCGCGCGGGAGGCGACCAGGAAGTCGGAGGTGGTCCGGGCCAGCCGCAGCCCGTAGAAGCCGATGCCGACGGTGACCAGGGTGACCGCCACGATCGCGGGAACCACGTAGCCGTTGCCCATCAGCGCTCCGGCCGCTGGACCAGGTCGGTGAAGTCCTGCTCGTTCCGTTCCGCCAGCCGCACGTAGGCCCAGCCGACACCGATCAGGAACGGGAAGGCGGCCACCCCGAGCAGCAGCCAGGGCAGGTTGACGCCGAGCAGGGTGACGCGGCCGACCGAGGGCGCGATGGCGAAGAGCCAGGGCAGGCCGCCCAGCCCGATCAGCACCAGCAGGCTGAGCCGCAGGGCCAGCGAGAGCTGGGCCCGCATGAGGCCCTGCACCAGCGTCTCGCCGACCCGGGTCTGCTGGGTCAGCTCGGAGCGGGTGCGCTCGGCGCGGCTGCGCGGGCGGGAGACCTCGGCCAGCACGACGCGGGTCCGCCGGGGCGGCTGCGGGGCGCGCGGGGCGGGGACCGGAGCCGCCCGGTCGGGCCGCCCCGGAACGTCCTGCTCCTCCGCTCCGGTCATCCCGGCAGTCTTGCCTGCTCACCGGGAATGTCAAGGGTGCCGGGGACGGCCTGTGCACAACTTGTGGATAACGCTTCACTCCTGTGGACAACCCGGTGGACGACGGCCGCCTCGTTGTGGACGACGGAGCGGGATGTCAGGGTGCTGCGCGTCGGCGACGACTTGTGATCGTCTCTCCGGGAACCTTCCGCCCACGCGACGAGTGGGAGAGGTGTGAAGGGAGGTGACGGTGTCCGACGGTGATCTGATCTCCGAGCTCTATGCCGGCTGTTTCCGGCGGTTGGTGGTCCAGCTCTATGCCGTGACCGGCGACCTGAGCGAGGCCCAGGAGGCGGTCCAGGAGGCATTCACCCGAGCCCTGGCCGCGCCCGGACGCTTCGCGCGGCTGGACAACCCGGAGGCGTGGCTGCGGCGGGTCGCGGTGAACGTCGCCCGCAGCCGGCACCGGCGGCGACGCGTCCTCGACCGGCTGCTGCTCCGGATCGGTCCGCCGCCCGCCGTCGCCGACCGCTCGCCGGACCATCTGGCCCTGCTGGCCGCCATGCGGGAACTGCCCGAGGGGCAACGGACCGCGCTGGCGCTGCACTACCTGGTCGATCTTCCGGTGGACGAGATCGCGGCGACCCTCGGCGTGTCCGCCGGCACGGTGAAGTCCCGGCTCTCCCGCGGGCGGCAGGCCCTCGCAGCGCTGCTCACGGATTCCGACGTCAGCGGCAGCACCAGCACCGGGAGGATCGATGTCCGTTCGTGAGTTCTCCGGCTTCGAGGTCGACACGATCGCCGGTGCGGTCCGGCAGCCGCCGCTGCACGAGTTGCGTGCGGTGGCTCGGTCGCGGCGGCGCCGGTCGGCGGCAGTGGCGGCAACCGCTCTGGCCGTGCTGACGGGCGTGCTCATGGTGCCGATGATGGCCCAACTCGAGCGACACGGGCCGACGGCGAAGCCCATGCCGTCACCGGGTCCGACTCTGCCCGGGAAGCCCGGCGACTTCACGCTGACCGGCCCGGAGTCGGGGGTCGATGTGCGCGTCGACGGCTGCGTGTTGCGCTTCGCCCGCACCACCGACGGGGGCCGGACCTGGTCCGACTGGGACGACGCCCGGTACCAGGCCACCAGATGCGAGCCCGGACCGGCCGCGAGTGGGGCAAATCTGGAGTATTCCGTATTGGGGGACCGCACCTATCTGGTCTACGACGGCGGGTTGCGTCGCCTCTCCACCGACTATGGCCGCACCTGGCAGGACGCGCACGAGGCGATCACCGCGGTGCGGTCCTTCCCGCCGACCGCCCGGCCCGTCTTCTGTCAGTTCCTGTGCCGGGCTGTGGACCAACCGCTCGCGGTGGACCCGTCGACGGGAGGCGTCTACCGGCTCAGCGGACCGCCGCCGTCACTGCTTCCGTTCTTCAGCCTCTACCCCGCATCGGACGGCAGCATCTGGACCACGTACGGGATCAACGAGGCCACGGTCGGGGCCCGCAGCACCGATCGGGGCGTGACCTGGACGACCTGGACGCCACCGACGGGGAAGGGCGTTCTGGCGCTGGTGGCAGTTGACCGGCGGAAGGGCTACCAGCTCGTCTCCGGCGCGGACGGGGCGGTGACGCTGGAGCGGACCGAGGACGGTGGGAGAAGCTGGTCCACCACCCTGACCGGCCTGCCGGAGGTGGCGCACTGGGACCTGACGGTGGGATCGGACGGGTCCCTGCTGGCCATCACCCAGACCAGCCGGGGCGACGACAGCACAGCGGAAGTGCTCGTGAGCCGGGATGACGGTCGGAGTTTCTCGGTGGCGCGAGGGGACGGGATGCCCGTCGCCTCGGTCTGCGTCGTGCCGGGCTACGCATGGCTCTTCGGGGGCGGCGGCGGTCCAGAGGCGGAGGCGGACTACCTGGTCCTGACACAGGACGGGCGCATCTGGAGACAGTTTCTCCTCGCCTCACCCTGAGCGGTGCCGGGGGCGGGACCAGGCGGTCCCGCCCCCATGGCTCAGCCGAGTCCGACCCGAACCGGATCGGCGGTGGCGGAGCCGAGCCAGGTGTGCGGGTTGCCGAACCAGCACCAGCCCAGCTTCGGCGCGCCCTGGCTGATCCAGAGCGCCGGCACCCGCTTGTCGCCGCAGCGGGAGCCGACCAGCGAGAAGCACCGGTTGCTGGCCAGCGCCGGCGGGTGCAGGGTGACGAAGGCGAGGCCCTCGTCGATGGTGATCGGCAGGCGGCCCCGGGCGGTCATCTCCGCCAGGGCGGTCGACGGCGGCAGGTTCCGGTACTCATCGCCCCGGTCGACGTCGAACAGCAGGTACGCCGGCCCGGCCGGCACCTCCAGCTCCTTGATCGGGTCGAACGCCGGGAGGTCGGCGGCCGGGAAGTTCCGGTCGAGGATGCCGGGCTTCCGCTTGCCGGCGAGCGTGGTCAGCGCGATCCGCTCCTGGACGGGCACCAGCTCGCGGGTGGCGACCAGCAGGAAGGGCACCCGCCCGTCCGTGGGCGCGGCCAGGTCGGCCGCCCCGGCGACGGCCGCCGGGCGCAGCGGGGCGAGCAGGTCGCGGAAGGCGTCCTCGGTCAGCCCGGCCAGCGCCGGGTAGCCGAGCTGGACGAGGCGGTCGAGTTGCCGGTCGAATTCGGTCGCGGCGTCGTAGCGGCTGTCGGGCATGCGGCCTCCACTCTGTCGTACGGCGTCCCGTACAGCGTACGACAAGGGGCGCCTATTCCCGACCGGCGGAAGAATTTCCGGATCAGCGGTTCCAGTCCTGCTTGGCCGCGCGGACCAGCTTGTCCTTCAGCTCCCGGTTGTGCCGGCGGCTCACCGGCAGCTCGGTCCCGTCGATCACCACCACGTAGCCGGAGTTGACCAGCCGCAGCTCGGCGATCAGCTTGAGCTGCACCAGGTAGGACCGGTGGATCCGGACGAACCCCGCGTCCGCCCAGCGCTCGGCCAGGGTGGCCAGCGAGACCCGGACCAGGTGCGAGCCGTCCGCGGTGTGCAGCCGGGCGTAGTCGCCCTGCGCCTCCACCCAGCGAACCGCCGAACGGGGCAGCATCCGGGTGGTCCCGGCCAGCTCGATCGGGATGGTCGGGTCCTCCTCGGCCCGGGCCAGCGCGGCGGGGTGCGAGGGGACCACCCGGGAGCCGATCACCCGGCGCAGCGACTCGGCCAGCCGCTCGGCGCGCACCGGCTTGCGCACGTAGTCCGTCGCGCCCAGGTCGAAGGCGTCCACCGCGCCGTCGTCGTACGCGGTGACGAAGACGATCGCCGGCGGCCGGGCGAACCGGCGCAGCACCCGGGCCAGCTCCATGCCGTCCAGACCGGGCATCCGGATGTCCAGGAAGACCACGTCCACGTCGCCGTCGCGGAGCACGCGCAGCGCCTCGGTCGCGTCGCCGGCCGTGTGCAGCCGGGCCACCCGGGGATCGGCCCGCAGGTGGTAGGCCAGCTCGTCCAGGGCCGGCGGCTCGTCGTCGACCGCCAGCACGCGGAGGAATCCCGTGGCGCTCATGAGGTCGCCCGGACCCCGGGATGGAACTTCGGCACCCGCATGCTGACCTTCGTACCCGAACCCAGGCCGGTCTCCACGACCAGGCCGAACCCGTCCCCGAAGGCGGACCGGAGCCGCTCGTCGACGTTCGAGAGGCCGACGTGCTGGCCCGGGTCGTCCGCCGGGTCGCTGCCGGCGACGGAGAGCTCGGCCATGCCGGCGGTCAGCGTCGTCGGATCCATCCCCACCCCGTCGTCCTCCACCGTGATGTGGCACTCGGCGCCCGCGTCCCGGGCCTCGATGCTCACCATGCCGGTGCCCGGCTTTCGGGACAACCCGTGGCGGACCGCGTTCTCCACCAGCGGCTGGAGGCAGAGGAACGGCAGCGTCACCGGCAGCACCTCCGGGGCGATCTGGAGGCGCACCTGGAGCCGCTCGCCGAAGCGGGCCCGCTCGATGGTCAGGTAGCGGTCGATCGAGCGCAGCTCCTCGGCGAGCGTGGTGAACTCACCGTGCGCCCGGAACGAGTAGCGGGTGAACTCGGCGAACTCCAGGATCAGCTCGCGGGCCCGCTCCGGGTCGGTCCGGACGAACGAGCCGATCGCGGTCAGCGCGTTGTAGATGAAGTGCGGGCTGATCTGCGCGCGCAGCGCGCGTACCTCGGCCCGGGCCAGGCGCTCCCGGGAGGAGTCCAGCTCGGCCAGGGCGAGCTGGTCGCCCGCCCAGTGCGCGGTCTCCAGGGTCGCCTGCACCAGGCCCGGGGCCGGCCGCTCGTCGGCCACCGCCACCAGCGCCCCGACCACCCGGCCGTCCGCGCTCAGCGGGGCCACCACCGCGCCGCGGACCGGGCAGTCCACCAGGTCGCAGTGCAGCTCCGACTCGCGCAGCACGGTCGAGCGCCCGGCGCCGACCGCCTTCCGGGCCGCCGCGAGCAGCTGGTCGCCGTGGTGCGTGCCGTGCCCGTCCAGGGCGAGCAGGGCGTCCCGGTCCGTCAGGGCCAGCCCGGCCGCGCCCACCAGGGCCCGCAGATGGCGTACGGCCTTCGCCGCTCCCGTGGTGCTCAACCCCGCCCGCAGCGGCTCGGCGGCGAGGCCGGCGGTGTGCAGGACCTCGTACGTGGCCCGCTGGGTGGCCGTCGCGATGCCCCGCCGGCCGCGCAGCCGCAGCACCGCCCAGAGCGCCGCGGCGAGCGCGCTGACCAGCGAGACCACGCCGAACACGGCGGAGAGATTGCCACCCACGCCCGCGATCCTGACGGGTGGCGGCCCGGAACGCTAGTACGCGCCCTTGCGGGCGAGCACCACCCCGACGGTCCGCCAGAGGATGCTCAGGTCGTAGGCCAGCGACCAGTTGTCGACGTAGTAGAGGTCGAGCCGGACCGCCTCGTCCCAGGAGAGGTCGGAGCGGCCGGAGACCTGCCAGAGCCCGGTCATGCCCGGCCGGACCAGCAGCCGGCGCCGGACGTCACCCAGGAAGTCACCGTCGTCGGCGGGGAGCGGGCGCGGGCCGACCAGCGACATCTCGCCCCAGAGCACGTTGATCAGCTGGGGCAGCTCGTCGAGCGAGGAGGCGCGCAGGAAGCGGCCCACCGGGAAGACCCGGGGGTCCTGCTTCATCTTGAACAGCATGCCGTCGGTCTCGTTCTGGTCGACCAGGCCGGCCAGTCGCTCCTCGGCGTCGACGTACATGGTGCGGAACTTCCAGACCCGGAAGGTGCGCCCCTCGTGCCCGACCCGGGGCTGCCGGAAGAAGACCGGCCCGGGGTCGGAGATCCGGATGGCGATCGCGACCGCGGCGAAGAGCGGGGCCAGCAGCACCAGGCCCAGCCCGGCGGCGACCCGGTCCATCAGGTTCTTGGCCAGCAGCGCCGGCCCGGACAGGGTCGGCTCCTCGACGTGCAGCAGCGGCAGGCCCTCGATCGGGCGGATGTGCACCCGCGGGCCGGCGATGTCGGTGAGCTGGGGCGCGACCACCAGGTCGACGCCGGAGCCCTCCAGCTGCCAGGCCATCCGGCGGAGCTCGCCCGGCTCGGCGCTGGCCGAGCCGCAGACCGCGATGGTGTCCCCGCCGACCTCGCGGACCAGGGCGAGCACGTCCCGGCCGGCGTAGACCGGCACCGGGGTCTCGATGCCGCGAGCGGCGGCGTACCCGTCGGTGAGGTGGATGGCCACCGGGACCAGGCCGGCCCCCGGGTTGCGGGTGACCGCGGTGTAGACCTCCAGGCACTCCGGCAGGGTGCCGACCAGCACCATCCGGTGCCCGGCCTGGCCGACCCGGCGGCGGACGGCGTGCAGCGCCATCCGGGCCACCATCCGGACCAGCAGGATCAGCAGCATCGCGCCGAGCAGGGCGAAGCCGACCGTCCACCGGGAGAGCATGGTCTTCGTGGCGAAGGCCAGGAACGAGACGGTGGCGGCCACCGCCACCCCGGCCCGGATCACCCGCTTGAACTCGTCGGGGCCGAGGCCCAGGTAGCGCCGGTCGTAGGCCCGGTTGCCCCAGAGGATGAGCAGCCAGCCCAGCGGCAGCAGCCCGAACGCGACCGTGTGGAACCAGGTCGGGTTCTCCTCGGCGCCGTAGAAGCCGGCGGAGGCCTGCTCGAAGACGTTGATCGCGATGAGGCTGGCCAGGGCGGCGGCCCCGAAGTCCAGCAACAGCAGCACCGCGATGTAGGGACGGTGCCAGCGGGACACCCTGCGTCGGGCGCGTGCCCACGCCGACCGGGGTACGCCGTTGTGCGACGGCGGAGTCGGCGGCTGGATCTCGAAGCTGTCGACGTGCCGCACGCTCTTGCTCCGGCCTGTGTTGGTTACCGGGCGCTGGAGGCTTGTCGTCACCTCAACCAGTGTCCTCCCGCATGACACGCGCCCTCACTCGCCGTGAGGACCCGGGTCGCCCACCGTCCCAGTCTCCCACGCGGGCCCGGCCCGGACCGCCCCCCGAGGGAGAAGCCGTCCGAGATGGTGCTCGTGGGGATCTGGCCGGCTCCGAGTCGGTTGTGAAGCCGGGGACCGAGCCACTATACCGATGGATGGCGGCCCCGGTAGAGGTGCGCACTGGGACCTTCGGCGATCCCTGGCCGATTCCTCTCCGTAATCGTGGAGTGCAATTACTCACCGTACGAGGCGGGACAACCGTCGGTCAGCCAGCGGCTTGCCGCCGGTCTGACAGGTGGGGCAGTACTGGAGGCTCGAATCGGCGAACGAGACCTCCCGCACCAGATCGCCGCAGACCGGGCAGGGTAGCCCTTTCCGGGCGTGCACCTTGAGCCCGGAGCGCTTCTCGCCCTTCAGCTCCGCGGCCCGCTGCCCCATCGAGCGCCGGACCGCGTCGCCGAGCACCGCCCGGGTCGCCGCGTGCAGGGTGGCGAGCTGGTCGTCGGTGAGCCGGTCGGTGATCGCGAAGGGGGAGAGCTTCGCCGCGTGCAGGATCTCGTCGGAGTACGCGTTGCCGATGCCCGCCAGCACCGACTGGTCGGTCAGCACGCCCTTGACCTGTCCCCGGCGGGTGCGCAGTTGGGCGCCGAAGGTGGCCAGGTCGGCCGCCAGGGCGTCCGGGCCCAGCTTGCCCACCCCGGGCACCAGGGCCGGGTCGGTCACCAGGTAGGCGGCCAGCTTCTTCTGCGTGCCCGCCTCGGTCAGGTCGAAGCCGGAGCCGTCGTCGAGGCGTAGCCGCAGGGCGATCGGGCCCTTGCCGGGGCGCAGCGGCGCGGCCGACGGGAACGCCTCCCGGTAGTGCAGCCAGCCCGCCCGGGCCAGGTGGACCACCAGGTGCAGGCCCTCGTCGAATTGGACATCAAGGAACTTGCCGTGCCGGCCCGCGCCGGTGACCGTCCGGCCGGCGACCGCGCTCGGCGGCGGGTCGTACGTCTTCAGCGCGCTGATCGCGGCGACCTCGACCCGGTCGACGCGCCGGCCCACCGCCCGCTCGCGCAGGTAGCCGGCGAGCGCTTCCACCTCCGGTAGTTCAGGCACGCCACAACGGTAGCCTTCTTTCCCGTGAGAATCGTGGTGGCGCACAACCGGTATCGGGAAGCCCAGCCCTCCGGCGAAAACACGATCGTCGACGCGGAGATCGCCCAGCTGACCGCGGCCGGGGTGGAGGTGCTGCCGTTCCTGCGCAGCTCCGACGAGATCCCCTCGATGTCGAAGCCGGCCAAGGCGCTGCTGCCGATCTCGCCGATCTGGGCCCCGAAGGCCCAGCACGACCTGGACCGCCTGCTCGCCGAGCACCGCCCGGACGTGCTGCACCTGCACAACCCGTACCCGCTGCTCTCGCCCTGGGTGGTGCGGACCGCGCACAAGCGGGGCGTGCCGGTGGTGCAGACGGTGCACAACTACCGGCAGGTCTGCTCCTCCGGGCTCTACTTCCGGGACGGCGTGATCTGCCAGGACTGCCGGGGCCGGGCGCTGGGCGTGCCGGCGATCGTGCACCGCTGCTACCGGGGCTCCCGGGCGCAGAGCGCGCTGATGGCCACCACGCTCGCCGTGCACCGCCCCACCTGGAAGTCGGTGGACCGGTACATCGCGCTCACCACGGCGGTCGCCGACCACCTCCGCGACTACGGCATCCCGGACGAGCGGATCGTGGTCAAGCCCAACGCGGTGCCCGACCCGGGCACCCCGGCGCCGCCCGGGGACGGGTTTCTCTTCATGGGCCGGCTCAGCCCGGAGAAGGGGCTCGACCTGCTGCTGACGGCGTGGCGGCGGCACCCGGTGGGTTCGCTGGGCCCGCTGCGGATCGCCGGTGACGGCGAGCTGCGCCCGCTGGCCGAGGCGGCCGCCGCCGAGCGGCCCGACGTGGTCTACCTGGGCCAGCTCGACCGGGCCGGGGTACGCGCCACGCTGGCCGAGAGCGCCGTCGTGCTGGCCACCTCCACCTGGCACGACGTGCTGCCCACGGTGATCATCGAGGCGCTGGCCAGCGGCCGGCCGGTGCTCGGCACCGCGCTGGGCGGCATCCCCTACCTGGTCGGCGCGGACGATCCCCGGGAGCCCGCCGGCACCGGCCCGGCCGAGGTGGCCACCGCGGCGCCCGGCGACGGGCACGTCTCCCTGCCGCAGGGGGTGCAGCGCGGCGAGGCCGGCTGGGTGGTCGCGCCCGACCCGGCGGCGCTGGCCGCCGCCCTCCCGGTGGCCCGGGCCGGCGCGACAACACTCGCCCCCGCCGCCCGCACCCGCTACGAACGCACCTTCCACCCCGACGTGGTCACAAAGCGCCTGATCGACATCTACACGGACGTCGCAAGCACGGCCCGCTGACCCGGGCGCGCCGCCCTCAGCGTCGATCATGAAGTTAGCGTCTGGGAACGCGCTTTCCGCTGCCGCTAACTTCATGATCGACGAGGTGGGCGCGAGGTGGGCGCGAGGTGGGCGCGAGGTGGGCGGGAGGTGGCGCGGGCGGGGTCAGCGGAGCGAGGCGCGCGCGGAGAAGGCGATGCTGGCCAGGAGGAAGCCGCCGTTGACGATCGTGAAGGCGACGATCACCCAGACGGTCAGGGCGGGTGCGACGGTCAGGACCAGGCCGGCCAGGAAGATCACCGCGCCGTAGTCGCGGACCAGCTTCGCCAGGCGGACCGGGAGCGAGGTCGAGGTGACCATGCTGGCCGCGTTCGGGCCGGCCTGCATCACCGAGGTGACCAGGTTGACCATCCAGGTGCCCGCGAAGACCGCGATCAGCCAGGTCGGCGTCGACGGGCGCTGCGCCACGGCGGTCGCCCCGAGGGCGGTGACCAGGGCGATCTGGGCGGCCACGTCGCAGAGCACGTCGACCCGGGCACCGGCCGGGTTGTTCTGCTTGGTCACCCGGGCGAGCTGACCGTCCGCGCAGTCGAGCGCGTACGCGATCTGCCAGGCGACCAGGGCGAGCAGACCGACCGACCAGGCCGGCACGGAGCCGGCGGCGACCTTTGGGGCGAGCGCGACCACGGTCGCCGAGGCGGCCAGGCCGAGCACCAGGTTGGTGAGGGTCAGCGCGGTCGGGCGCAGCCCCAGGCGCTGGGCGACCAGCGCGAAGACCGCGCCGATCCACTGGCTGATCGACTCGCTGAACAGGCCGCCGCCCCGGTTGACCCGGTGGAAGTCGGCGACGGAGGGGCGGGACGGCTCAGCCGAGGTGGTCGCGGAGTGCACCGGCGTAGTCTGCCAGCCGCTTCCGCGTCTCGGTAGGCGACATCGCCAGGTGTTCGAGGATGGTGTAGCGGTCCGGCCGGGTGGCCGGAGCGAACTGCACCGCCTCCACGAACTGCTCGTCGGTCAGGCCCACGTCGGCGGGGAGCCGGGGCAGGCCGTGCCGGGCCAGGCAGGCCGACATCTCGGTGAACCGGCGCTCGTCGCCGCGGAGGAAGGTGCAGAACAGCGCGCCGAGCCCGGCCAGCTCGCCGTGCGAGGCGGTGCCCGGGTAGAGCGAGTCGATCGCGTGCATGATCTCGTGGCAGCCGCCGCTGGCCGGGCGGCTCGTGCCCTCGATCGCCATGGCCAGGCCACTGGAGATCAACGCCTCGGCCAGCACCGTGACGAAGACCTCGTCGCTCATGTCGCCCGGGTGGTTGAGCACCGCCTCCGCGCCCGCTCGGGAGAGCGAGGCGGCCAGTCCGTCGAACGGCTCGCTCCGCACCTCGCGGGCCAGCTCCCAGTCGGCCAGCGCGCTGATGTTGCTCACCACGTCGCCGATGCCGGCCCGGTTGTGGCGCTCCGGCCCCGCCTCCACGAAGTCCAGGTCGACGATCACGGCGATCGGGATGTGCACCCCGTAGGAGCCCTTGATCCCGCCGGTGACGAGGCTGGCCACCGGCGACGCGATGCCGTCGTTGGCCAGCGCGGTCGCCACGGTGACCATGGGCAGCCCGCGGCGGGTGGCCGCGTACTTGGCCACGTCGATGGTCTTGCCGCCGCCGATGCCCACCACCGCGTCGTAGGACCGGCTGCGCAGCTTGGCGCCCAGGTCGTCGGCGGCGTCCAGGGTGCCGCCAGCCACGGTGAACACGTCCGCCGACCGCAGCGAGGGGCGGATCAGCTCGGCGATCTGCTCGCCCTGCCCGGGCCCGACCACCACCGCCACGTCGCCTCCGGCGGAGATCCGCCCGTCGGCCAGGATCGCGGCGAGGTCGGCCACCGCACCGCGCCGCACGTCGATGTGCAGCGGGGTGAGGACCGTCCGGGCTAGTAGCGGCACGCGATCTCCCGCGCCCGGGCCAGGTCGGCGTGGTTGTCGACCTCGACCCAGGAGACGTCGCCGATCGGCGCCGCCCGCACCTCGCCGCCCCGATCGGCGAACTCCTGGTAGCCGTCCTCGTAGTAGAGGTTCGGGTCGCGCCGCCAGGTCGCCTCCAGGGCGTCGGCGAGCGCGCCGGCCACCTGCGGCTCGATCAGCGTCGCGCCGATGTACTCCCCGTACGCCTCGCCCGGGTCCATCAGCTTGGTGATCCGGGTGAGCTGGCCGGCGGCGTCGAAGGTGGTCTTCATCTCCTCCTCGGCCAGGACCTTGATGTTGTCGATGGCCAGCAGGATGCCCGGACCCCGCTCGGCCAGCAGGGTCTTCTCCACGCTCACCGGGTGCACGGTGTCGCCGTTGACCAGCAGCACGCCCCGGGCGAAGTGCTCCCGGGCCAGCCAGAGCGAGTATGCGTTGTTCCACTCCTCGGCCTTGTCGTTGTGCACGAGGGTGATCGTGACGCCGTACTTCTGCTCCAGCGCGGCCTGCCGCTGCCGGACCGCGTCCGCCGCGTAGCCGACCACGATCACGACCTCGGTCAGCCCCACCTCGGCGAGGTTGCGCAGCGCGATGTCGAGGATGGTGGTCTCCCCGTCGACCGGCACCAGGGCCTTGGGCAGGGTGTCGGTGTACGGGCGCAGTCGGCGCCCCGCACCGGCCGCGAGCACCATCCCGATCATGCCGGCACCATCCTCTTCTCGACTCCGCTCCACCCGGGGAGGATATCGTCGCGCCGCCGCCGGCCGTGGTTCAGCCCGGCAGGGCGGCCAGGTTGGCCAGCATCTCCAGCCGTTCCTCGGCGGTGAGCACGGCCCACGGGCCGGCCGCCCGGCGGTCCGTCTCCTGCTCGATCGCGAGCCGTTCCGGCCCCGCGGGCAGCTCGGCCACGCTCACCGCGGTGTGCCCCGCCGCGGTCCACGCCGCCGCGTGCGCGTCCGCCCGGTGGTAGCGCAGGGTGCCCAGCCGGTTGAGCAGCAGCACCCCGGGCGAGGTGCCCTCCGGCTCGTGCGGCGGGGCCATGGTCGCGAGGGCGCCGGGCTCGGCCGACCCGACCGCGTGCGCCAGCACCCGGCCCAGCGCCGGAACCAGCCGGGCCACCCGATCGTCGTGCCCCGCCCACAGCTCCTCGGTCACCTCGGCGTGCACGCCGAACAGCTCGGCCAGGAAGGCGAGCCCGCGCTCCGTGGCGCAGAAGCCGCCGTCCGGGAAGCGCTGGATCATCCCGTACGCGACCTGCTTGTCCAGTGCCCGCTGGCAGGCGGCCGGGTCGCGGTAGCGGGTCACCGCCGCGAAGCCCGGTGCGTCCACCGTGCCGCCCGGCACCGCCAGCCGGGTGCGGAACTCCACCAGGAAGCCGGTGGCGGCCGGCCCGCCGTACCGGGAACTCAGCTCCGCGCCGCCACCGTCGCGGCCGGCGAGCATGCCGGCCACGAACGCCCGGTCGACCGCCGGGGCGACCAGCCCCGCGAACCGGTGCGGCGGCAGCTCGACGCCGTCGGCCACTACGGTGCGGAGCGTCGGAGGTCGCGGCGCGCCGCGACCCGGAACGGTCGCCGTCACAGGCCGATCGAACGGAGGGCGGCGAAGGCGTTCTCGGCGATCCGCCGGATCAGCCCGTCGTTGACGTCGCGGTGCTCGTCGAGCAGGTCGACGTCCTGTTCCGCCAGCCAGCGGAACTCGGTGTGCTTGCCCGCCTCCAGCCGGGGCCGGCTCAGGTCGCCGTCCACCCGGACCAGGAAGTCGGTCTCCACCCGGCTCAGCCCGTCGTCGCCGGTGTACCGGTATTCGCCGACCTGGCCGAGCACGTGCGAGACGGTCCACCCGGTCTCCTCGGTGACCTCCCGGCGCAGCGCGTCCTCCACCTCCTCGCCCGGTTCGAGGTGGCCGCCGACGATGTCCCAGCAGTTGGGGAAGAGACGCCGCTCGGGGGACCGGCGCTGGATGAAGATGCGGCCGTCGTCGTCCACGATCAGCGCGCCGGCGCAGCGGAGGGGCTCGGTGGGCACCTCACGACAGTAGCGATCCCGCGCCGTTCGTGGCGATGCCCGGTCTTGTCCCGTTCCGCATCGATGGCCCACCATGTCCGTACCGAGGCCGCCGTCCCACAGGGGTGATGCGTGATGCAGGTACGGGAAGCGATGTCCAGTGAGGTTCTCGTGGTCGGCCCGGAGCACACGCTCCGCCAGGCGGCCCGGATGATGTCGGCCCGCCGGATCGGGTCGGCGGTCGTGATCGACCCGGACTCCGAGGGAGTCGGGATCATGACCGAACGCGACGTGCTCAACGCGATCGGGGCCGGGCTCGACCCGGACGTCGAACGCACCGGAGCGCACCTGACCTGGGACGTGGTCTACGCGGGCCCGGACTGGACGGTGGAGGAGGCGGCCGCGGCGATGGCCCGCGGCGGCTTCCGGCACCTGGTGGTGCTCGACGGCCGGGAGGTGGCCGGGGTGATCTCGGTACGCGACCTGATGCGGGTCTGGGCGCGGGAGCACACGGCGCCCCGGGTCTGAACCCGGAAAGGGCGATGGCCCGGCCGATACCGGCCGGGCCATCGTCGTGTCGTACCGCCTCGGGTCAGGGCCCGACGAAGACCGCGGTGGCCCGCCAGTCCACGTTGTCGACGCCCGGGCCGCTGCGCACGGTGGCGGAGCCGGTCGGCGCGCCGGCCGACCACGCCATCGAGGAGAGGTTGCCGGTGGCCCGGGAGACCACGTAGAGGGTCTCGCCGTCCAGGAACAGGCCGCCCGCGTCGGCGAAGGCCGTGGTGCCGGTGACCGTGTTCCGCTCGGCGCCGACGGTGCCGGTGTCGGGCGCGAACCCGCGCCAGAACAGCGTGCTCTGGCCGGCCAGCGTGTAGTAGAGGCGGCCGCCGGTGTAGAACATGGCGGTCACGTTCGGCAGTTCGGCGGAGAAGTTGACCGTCATGCCCGCGTAGGTCTGGCCCTCCGGCGCGGAGCCGGTGACGACCAGGTCCCACTTGGCGTCGTGGTACGGGTCGAGCTTCTTCGGGGTGCCGAAGGCGCTGCCGTCGAACGAGCGCTTGTAGAGGTCGCCGTTGACGCCGTAGAACAGGTCACCGCCGACCCAGAACGCGCCCTTCACCGTGGACCACTTGGTGTTGTCCGGGTTGGCCACCGAGGACGCGTTGCCCACCCCGGTCGCGCCGTCGTACGACCGCTTGGTGACGCTGTCCACCGTGGTGGCCGGCGGCACCGGCGGGAGCTTGACGATCTCGATGCCCTGGACCAGCGGGTTCTCCAGGACCCGACCGAAGTCGATGTCGATGTTGCCGTCACTGGTCACCGCGAAGGCCCGCATGGTGCCCTTGTTGGTGGCCCCGATGGCGGCGATCGGGTCGAAGTCGTTCAGCTTGAGCACGCCGTCGACGCTGACGTCGAACTTCCGCTTGCCGGCCGTGGCGGTGCCCGAGTACCGGTTGGCCAGGTAGAGCCGCACCTGGACCGGGGTGCCCGCCGGGACCGGGAAGTTCCACTGCATGTCCGGCGCGGTCGACAGGTCCCAGCGCTCGCTGTTGAACAGCGTGGCGGGGGTGCCGGCCGGCACGGTCGCGTCGAACGCGGCGTTGGTGGTGTACGTCGAGACGTTGCTACCGGTGGTGTGGTAGGTGCTCGGCGCCGCCGCCGTGTCCGCGGCCCACGCCGGCCCGCTCGGCGCGGCCAGCTGGTCGCCACCGGCGTTCACCCGGTAGAGGACGTCCGCCGCGTCCGGCGTCGGCGCGGTCTTCACGATCTCGATGCCCTGGACGAGCGGGTTCTCCAGCACGCGGCCGAAGTCGATGTCGACCACGCCGTCGCTGACTACGGAGAAGGACCGCATGGTGCCGCGGTCGGTGCCGCCGGCGCTCGCCACCGGGTCGAAGTCGTTCAGCTTGAGCACGCCGTCGATGCTGACGTCGAACTTGCGCGCGCCGACCACGCCGGTCTTGCCGTAGCGGTTGGCCAGGTAGAGCCGCACGTCGATCCGGGTGCCCGCGGCGACCGGGATGTCCCACTGCATGTCCGGGGCGGTCGACTGGTCCCACCGCTCGGTGTTGAACAGGGTGGCCGGGGTGCTCGCCGGCACCGTGGCGTCGAACGTCGCGTTGGTCGTGTAGGTCGAGACGCTGTTGCCGGTGTTGTGGTACGGGCTGGGCGCCGTGGCGCTGTCGCCGGCCCAGTCCGGGCCGCCGTCGGTCGCCGGGATGGCCGGACCACCGGCGTTGACCCGGTAGAGGACCTCGCTCTGCGCCGCGCGGCCGGCCTGGTAGACGTTGCCGGGCAGGCCCTTGGTGCTGGTGGAGTGCGGGGCGTTGCCGCCGCTCAGCGGGAAGAAGGCGAGCCGCTTCCGCTGGTAGTCGAAGTTGCCGATGTACTCCTGGTCGCTGCCCAGCCAGAGGCCCTCCGGGGTCACCAGCATCTCGGTGACGCCGTAGCCGCGGGGGTGGCGGCCGGGGTTCCAGGACAGCGGCAGGCCGCTGGCCGGGTCGAGGGCCGCGATGCTGGCCCGCGGCACCGCGCCGGGGCCGGCCTTGTCGCGGGCCAGCGGGTTGTTCGACCAGCGGAAGTGACCGCCGACGTAGACGGCCTCCTCGCTGATGCCGGTGGAGAGGAAGGTGTCGCCGCCGCTGAAGTTGGTCCAGGTCGGCTGCTGGCCGGCGCCGGTCGCGTCGGTCTCCCAGCGGGCCGCCGAGTCGCAGAGCGTCCCCGGGTACGAGGCGCCGGTGGTCACCACGACGAAGTACTTGCCGCTCGGGGCGAACTGCACGTCGCGCACCCACGAGTCGAACGCGGTGTACTTGCAGGCCCCCGAGTAGCCGTCGGTGTTCCAGTCGGCGACGGTCGCCGCAGTGTCGCCCAGGTCGATCCGCACGATCTGGTCGTGGACGACGCCGTTGGCCTTCTTGAAGTTGCCGATGATCACGAGGTGCTTGCCGTCCGGCGAGACGGCCAGCTTCTCCACGCCGACGCCGGCCGAGGCGCCGCCGTTGGTGCTGGTCCAGTTGTGGTGCTCGGTCAGCGCCACGGTGAGGTAGTCGGTCACCGCGCCGGTGGTCGGGTTCAGCGAGGCCAGCCCGTTGCGGGTGGTCGTCGCGGTCACCGTGGTGAAGATGCCGCCCACCAGGAGCCGCCCGTCGACCAGGGCGATGTCGCTCACCGTGCCGTTGAACGCCGGGCCCTTGAAGCCGGCGACCGGCGTGCCGTCCGCGACGTTGAGCAGGGCGATCTTCCGGAAGTTGGTGCCGTTCACCTGGTTGAAGGTGCCGGCCAGGTAGACGGTGCCGGGAGTCGGCCCGGCGATGATCGCCGTCACCTCGCCGTCGAGCACCGGGGCGAAGGCCTCGTCGAGCTTGCCGGTCGCCTTGTCGAAGGCCAGCACGCCCTTCCGGGTGACCTCGGTGGTCGACGAGCCGCGGTTCTGCGCCTTGGTGAACGAGCCACCCACGATCACCTTGGTGCCGGCGTCGTAGACGGCCACGACGTTGCCGTCGTTGATGTTCGGCGTCTTGTCCGTCGGCACCTCGCTGACCAGCGTTGTGTGGTCGGGGGCGGGCGCGGCGAGCGCCGGCACGGGGGTGAAGAGGGTGGCGATGCCGAGCACGGCGGCGCCGAGGGCGGACACCGAGCGGTGTCTCAGTATCGAGGAAGCCACAGGCTACTCCGGGGGAAACGTCGGAGGCGCTGCGGTCGTGGCCGATGTCGGTGCGAGGTGGGGCGCCGCTCGGCCGACCGCAGACGAGAGAGCAATACCTTCTCGCATCCGGCCGTCGCCCGTCCACCCGGGATCGGCCTTTTTGACCGAGCAAACGCCCCAGGTCACACGAAAAGACGAGGGAAGATCATCGACCCGGTACGGAGGGTGGCGCCGAGGAGACGCTGAGATCCGGCGGCGGGGGGTTGAAGTACGGGTCGGTGGCCATCTCGCGGAACACCGCCTCGCTCTCCGGGTCGTTGCCGAAGGTGCTGTCGTACAACGGCTTCGTGGTCTGCCGGGCGGCGAAGTAGACGGCCGCCTTGATCTGCGGGTGCTTCTTCAGGTAGGGCCCGACCTCGCGCATCCAGTCGGCCCGCTGCCCCGGTCGGCCCTCCTGGGTGAGCCCGAACTCGCCGATCACCACCGGCCGCGGGTGCTTCTGGGCGAAGGCCATGAAGTGGTCCATCCGGTCGGTGAAGCTGTTCCACTCCGGGCCCGGGTAGACGTCGGCGCAGAGCCAGTCGACCTGGTCGTCGCCGGGATAGTAGGCGGCGGCGTCCCGGTCGGCCTCGGCGAAGCCGTCCGCGTGCGGGCACCACACCCAGGCCGCGTTGGTGACGCCGACCTCGGTGAAGATGGCCCGGACGTGCTTCCAGGCGGCGACGTAGTCCTCCGGGGAGTGCATGCTGGCGGCCAGGTTCGGCCGGTCCATCTCCCACCGGTAGCGCAGCAGCACCGGCACCCCGAACTCCTTGACGTCCGCGGCCCGCTGCCGGATCAGCGAGTCGTAGACGCCGCTGACCGTCGACCGGGTGTCGGTGCCCTGCCAGGAGATCATCTGGAGCTTCCCCTGGGACTGGAAGGCCCGCTCGGTGGCGCCCGGGAACGCCTCGTTCCACTCGTGGAACATGTGCGCGATGGTCAGCTCGCCGCCGGCCGCCCGGTTGAACTGGTCGAACGCGGCCGCCCGCCCGGTGGCGTTGTGGAACTGCGGCTTGACCCAGGCGCCCACCCAGGCGCCCTTCTCCGGCAGCTCCGGCCCGCGCCCGGTGGTCCGGACCGGGGCGGTCCGGGGCGTCACCGTGGGCGGGGGCGGCGCCGCCGCCGTCGTGCCACCCTTCGGCCCGTCGGTCGAGCCGAAGTCACAGGCCGTCAGCGTCGGAACGAGACAGGCCAGGGCGAACACGGCCGCCATCGTCCGTCGTAACCGTCGTACCACCGCAACCTCTCCCCAGGATGGTCGCCGGCCCCACGGTCGTCGGCCCCGGCGGCCCCGCGTCAGCGGGGCGGCGCGCCGGGACGGGCGGGCGACCCCTGGCACTCTACCGGCGCGACGGCCCTCACACGGTGTAGCCGAGCTCCCTGAGCAGCGGCCCAGCCTCGGCGAGCACGTCGGCGAGGTCCTGTTCGGCCAGTCGCTGCCGCCAGCGACCGACCGAGTTCGGCCGTGCCTTGGCGAACCGGGCGTGCAGCGCCTCCCGCCCCGCCGGGTCGCCGACCTCCAGGAAGTCGGCGACCACCTCGGCCGCCTCGGCCGGGCGGCTCACGATGTCCTCGTAGCGGAGGTGCCGGACCCGCTCCGCCGGCAGGTCGGCGAGTTGGGCCAGCGCGCTGCTGGTGAAGCGGCGCCACATCCAGGCCGAGCGACCCAGGTCGGAGACCCGGCTGAACTCCTCGCGCCGCTCCGGCTCCACCCAGAACCGGGGCGCGGCGCCCCACGGCGTGCCGCCCCGGCCGCTCCGGCCGGTGCCCGTCGAGGCGGCGTTCAGCCACGGCTGCTCCGCGTGCGACACCGCCACGTCCCGGCCGTCCCGGTAGACGTGCAGGAAGACCGCGTCCGGGAAGACCTCGGTCAGGAACGGCACGATGAAGCAGTTCTCCGGGTCCTTCTCGGCGAACCGCAGCCCGCCGTGGCCGGAGGCGGCGAGCAGCGCGCCGTAGTAGCCGCGGAAGTAGCGGGCCGCCCGCTGCGGGGTCCAGCTCCCCTCGTACACGCAGCGGGCCACGGCCTTGGTGAGCCGGGGCTCGAAGTGGTAGGAGACGTCCGGCAGGGCGCCCACGCAGCTGCCCAGGAACGTGGTGCCGGAGCGGGGCGCGCCGAGGATGAAGATCGGCCGCTCGACCTTCAGGCTGAGCCTGCGGTTGGCGGCCTCCACCGGCCGCTCCAGCTCCCGGCGTTCCTTCCGGTCGGCCAGCAGACCGACGGCGGCGAGCTTCGCGGCCTTCACGGTCGACAGGCCGGAGTGCGGGGAGAGGGGCGTGCTGCTGGTCATCGGGGTCCCATCGGTACGCAGGAACGGGTCAGGACTGGGCGGCCGGGTTCGCGCCGGCGCGGTTGCGGCCCCGCCGCAGCGCGCGCAGCGCGTCGAGGTGCAGGGTGGTCCGCCAGCGCCAGGCGCCGGCCAGGTACGCCGCCGCGCCGCCGGCCGCCACCAGGGCGAGCACCGGCACCGGGGCGTCGAGCAGGCGGGCCGCCCCGAGCGGCAGGCCGAACGCGGCGACGGCCAGCGCCATCGCGGCCCGGGTGCCGGCCCCGAACGGGTGCAGCCGCATCGACCACCAGAGCTGGGCCAGCGGCACCAGGTTGGTGACCAGGATGGAGACGGTCCAGGCCAGGGCGGCGCCGAGGATGCCGTAGCGCGGGATGAGCAGGAGGTTGGCCGCCACGTTGAGCACCGTGCCGGCCATCGCGTTGTAGAAGGTCCAGGCGGTCCGGCCGGCCATGTTCAGCACCATGTCGACCATGCCGCAGCCGGTGGCCACCAGCATGGTCAGCGCGAGCAGCACGACCACCCGGCGACCGCCGCCGTAGCCGGAGCCGAACAGCGCCAGCATCGGCGTGGCGAACGCCGCGAAGATCAGGTAGGCCGGCCAGGAGAGCAGCACCAGCCACCCGGTGGCGGCCTGGTAGAGCTGCCGCGCCTCGGCCCGGTCGTCGCGGGCGAAGGCGGCGGCCAGCCGGTGCTGCACCGAGCTGGAGAGCGCGACGCTGGAGAGCTGGCCGAGCGCCAGGAACCGGGTCGCCGCCGTGTAGATCGCCGCGTCGGCCGGCCCGCGCAGGGCGCTGAGCAGCACGATGTCCAGGCGCTGCACCACGATCGCGGCCAGGCTGCTGACCGCGCGGGGCCCGGTGAACCGCCAGAACGGCCCGACCAGCTCGCCCGCCGGCACCGGCCGGGTCACGTGCCGGCCGGCCCGGCGGACCAGTCGGCCCAGCCAGGCCAGCGCGACCGCCGCGGCGAGCAGGTAGGGCACCACCCAGGCCAGCGGTAGCGCGACGGTGGCGGAGAGTCCGAGCCAGGCGGCCACCGCCACGGCCAGGAACTGCACCAGGGTGCGGCCGAGCCGTTCCACGGTGAGCAGCGGCCGCATCTGGCCGAAGCCGCGGCAGGCGGCGAGCGCGTAGTCGTTCAGCGCGGCCAGCGGCACGAAGGCCAGCAGGATGCGCAGCGCGGTCACCCCGCCCGGGCCGGCCTCCGGCATGGTCGCCTCGGCCAGCGCCGGGGCGGCCAGCCAGCCGGCCAGGCCGAGCAGCGCGCCGACCGCCAGCACCGGCAGCAGCCCGGCCAGGATCGTGCCGCGGATCCGGTCCCGCTGGTCGAGGGTCCGGTGCCGGCTGACGAAGTAGACGGTCCCCACGTCGGTCCCGAGCCGGGCCGCCGAGGCGGCGATCATGAAGGCGCTGGTGGCCGCGAAGAACATGCCGGCCTCGCGGACCGACCAGCCCCGCGCGATGACGATGTTCAGCCCGAAGCCGGCCACCGCGGCCAGGCCCACCCCGACCAGGTTGGCGAAGCCCTGCCGCGCCGCGCCGCCCAGGCCCGCGCCGGGCCCGCCGGCCGGTGCGGTGAGCGTCGGGGTGCCGCCGGCGTCCGCCCGGGTCACCGCCGCCACGACGGCACGCGTCCCCACCAGGTGGCCAGCCGCTCGTCGTACGGGGCGAAGTGGTCCTCCAGCCGGGCCCGCAGCTCGGGCGACATCGGCGAGCGGGACCGCGAGTTGTGCTTGCCGAAGGCGATGTCCGCCCACCGGGGCAGGCCGAGGAAGTCGCAGACCGCGTCGAAGGAGGGCCGCGGGTCGGCGAAGAAGTCGTCGCTGTCGATCACGTGCAGCCGGTCGCGGCCGACCAGCGCCTCCAGCCGCTCCACCTGCTCGATGTACCGCCCCCGGGCCAGGTACGCGTTGTGCTGCAGGTGGTGGCTGGCGTACGTCGGGTCGGCGGTCATCCGCTCCCGCTCGCCCGCCGTCCGCTCCTCCTCCAGCGCCAGCGCCCGCTCGAAGTCCGGCTCCGTCTCGTAGCCCCGGGCCAGCTCGTGCGAGTGCGCCGAGTATGCCCGCTCCACCGGGTCGCGGAGCAGCACCAGCAGCTTCACCCCGGGCAGGTCCCTGGCGATCCGCCGCCCGGCCAGCGGGTGGAACATGTAGTAAGGGCTCGACTCGCCGGTGATCCCGCGGACGCCGACCTGCTCCTTCACCGCCTCCGCCTTCGCGGTGGTGGGAAAGTGCCCGAGGTACCAGTTCATCCCCCGGCGGTAGTCCATGTCGAAGTAGTGCACGCCCTTGTGGTAGGCGGGCGGCAGCACCCCGGGGTGCTGGGAGAGCGTCTTGAACAGCGAGGTGGTGCCGCAGCGCTGCGCCCCCACGATCAGGAATCCCGGCACCATCCGCGACCCGGCGGTCAACCGACCGACCGTCCGGCTCACCGACTTCACCGCGCGGAGCGCCTGCTCCTTGGCCACCGTCACGTCCCCACTCCTCACTTTCACCCGGCCCGACGGGCCAGGTGCTCCTCCACGGCGGGCAGCAGCCAGGCGTCGACGTGCCCCAGTCGCGCACCCGCCTCCGCCTGCCGGTCCCGCAGATAGCGTGCCGCCAGCTCCACCAGGTAGAGCACGGCGACCAGGTCGGCGCTCCGGCCCTCGGAGTCGAACGGCGCGAGCGTGCGGTCCGCCCCGGCGATCAGTGCCCGCGCGGCCTCGGTCGGCTCCACCCCGTCGTTGCCGATGGCGGTCTGCACCGCCCGGTGCAGCGCGTCGTAGCCGACCGGCACGTCCGCCTCGAACCGCTCCCAGTCCCAGACCAGCACCCGGCCGTCGGCCAGCACCGCGGCGTTGCCGCCGTTCCAGTCGCCGTGCCAGGTGCCGAAGGCCACCGTCGGGTCCACGTCCGCGACCGTCTTGAGCACCGCGCGCAGCCGCCCGGCCTCCGGTCGCGCGCCGAGCGCGTCCACCGCGTGGGCCAGCCGGGCCGCGTGTTCGCTCCCCGCCCACGACCGCCGGCGTACGCCGAGACAGCCGGCGACCGCCACCATGGCCGCCCGCTCGGCCACCCCGGCGGCGGCCGGGGTGGCCCGGGGCAGCCGCACCGGCAGCGCCTCCTGCACCAGCAGCGCGTGCCCGTGCCAGTCGCCGTGGTGGCGTACCCCGGCCACGGTGACCGGGCCGAGCGGCAGGTCGGCCAGCCGGCGCAGCGCGGCGGCCTCCACGTCGACCAGGGCGCGGGTCAGCGGGTCGACGCCGAGCTTGGCGTAGCCGAGGGCCCGGCCGTCCGGGGCGAGCAGTTGCAGCACCGGCTTGCGGTTCGCCCGGGCCGGCCCGATGTGCAGGCTGACCAGCGCAGGCTCGCCCAGCACCTCGGCCAGGTACGCGTCCAGCCCGCCGCCGGTCACCACCAGGCGGTCGCGGAAGACCAGCGGCCCCAGCCCGAGCCGGAACGCGGTGGCCAGCCCCTGCCGGACCAGCCTGGCCTTGCGGCCGACCGCCTCGGTCGAGTGCCGGACCGCGCTCGCCGCGGCCCGGCCGGAGCCGGTGGGCACCAGCAGCCGGGGGCGGGACGCCGAGGGCACCACCACCCAGCCACCGCCCCCCTTGCGCAGGGCGGGTTCGGCCGGCTCGGGCCAGATCAGCCCGGCCAGCTCACCGAGGTAGGCCGAGCGGCCGTCGCCGTCCGGAGGTACGCGGAACACCATCAGTGATTACCGGCTGCTTCCAGTCGGGCCCGCAGCCCGGCCACGGTGCCCTGAGGTGGCGCCGGCGCGAGCGCCCGGCGGAGCCGGTCGTTGCGGGCGAGCAGGGCGACCGAGATCAGGCCGTAGGCGAGGGTGGCTTCCAGTGCCCCGTAGGTGAACTGGAAGAAGAGCATGAGGATGAGCACGAGACTGCCGGCGATCCCGATGGCGCTGTGGTCGCGCCGGTAGCGCCAGAGGCAGAAGAGGAAGAAGCCGTTGTAGGCGATGGCGCCGACGTAGCCCTGGCCGACCAGCAGCGCCCAGAGCTGGCCGTTGCTGCCCAGCTCCCGGTTGCCGCACTGCTTGCAGTCGTCGGACTTGCCGATGGCGATCGACCGGTTGCTGCCGATCAACGCCCGGTTGCCGCCGTAGCCGAGCACCGGCGAGTGGTTGGCCGCGGCGACCGCGCCCTCGGAGAGGGTGGTGCGGATGTCGTCGCTGTGCCCGTTCTGCAATCGCTCGTCGAAGGTGCGGCTCAGGGGTGTGGCGACGATCAGCACCCCGATCAGCCCGATCGCCAGGGCGAGCCCGCCGAGCACCACCATCCGGCCGCGCAGGGCGAGCCGGACCGCCACGTAGACCGCGGAGATGCCGAGGCCGATCCAGAGGCCGCGGTTGAGCGAGTAGATGATCGGGAAGATCGCGGCCAGCGCGATCGCCACGCCGGCCACCCGGCGCAGCGGCTTGCCCAGCACCACCCAGCCGACGATCAGCCAGATGAGCAGGATCGCCGTGTTCTCGCCCCACGAGTTCGTGTAGGCGAACGGCGCGGACGGCCGCGGCGAGCTGGCCTCGCCCTCCAGCACCTGCTGGACCTGGGCGAACTTGACGTCCATCAGCGAGGCGACGAAGGGCTGGCTGGCGATCGAGTGCGGCAGGATGAACCGGAGCGGCGCGATGAACCCGAAGGTCGGGAAGAGCGAGCCGAGCCAGCCGCCGATCACCACGACCACGCCCATGAACCCGAAGAGCCGGACCATGCGGCGCCGGGACAGCTCCCGCTCGCTGAGGTTGTAGACGTAGAGCATGACCACGGTCATGGCGACGTAGTTGGCCAGCCGGATGGCCCAGCCGATGTACCGGCCGCCGCCGCCCGGCGGAAGGGTGTTGGGCGCGGTGAGGCCGAGCATCGCGGCGGAGAGGACCACCCAGAGCAGCAGCAGCAGCCAGATCCCGAAGCCGGGCGGCACCCGGACCGGGCTCCGGCGGCGCAACTGCACCAGCATCGGCAGCGCGAAGATGACGAAGACGAAGCTGGACACCCCGAGCGCCCACCACAGCGGGTAGAGCACGAAGAGCGCGATCAGCGGCCACGCCGTGGGCAACCGCAGTGACCAGCCCTTCGGCCGCACCACGACCGGCGCGAGCCGGGTCCCGGCGGGCGGCGGGACCGCCGCGCCGAACGGGGCCGACCCGCGCGCCGGGCGGGGCGGGGTGACGGTGCTCATTTCACGCTGACCTTGGCGGTGGTCGGCGCGTAGATGACCCAGGCGTTGCCGGGCTGCGGGTGCATGAGGTCGCCGCCGTTGTCGGCGATGGTGCAGACCATCCCCAGGCCCGGCTTGCGCCACCGGCCCTTCGCGCTGGTCGGCCCGGAGACCGCGACCACCGCGCCCTCGCCGAAGACGTTCGCGGACGGCAGCGACCGCGGCGACGGGTTCCGCACGTCGAGCGTGCGGTATTCCATGGTCAGCACGATCACCGAGGCGGCGGTCACCGTGGCGGTGCCCACCTTGCCCACCCACAGCGACTTCTGCTGGTCGTACCGCCAGACCATCGGCGGGCCGCCGGAGACGCCGACCGACAGTTCGGTGGCCGGGACGAGGTCCCGCCCGGCCAGCGCGGCGCCGTCGGTGGCGTGGTCGAGGGCCGGCGTGGGCGGCTGGCCGCCCTTCGGGGCGGCCTTGAGCAGCGCGGCCGTCGAGGTGTAGCCGTCGTCGATGGCGTCGCCGTCGTCGGGGGTGACCCCGGCCAGCCCGGACTTCTCGAACTGGGTGAGGAAGCCGGTGGGGCCGCCGGCGTAGCCGACGAACGGACGCAGCACGGCGACCGACCGGATGTCGACCGGGCGGATCTCGGTGACCGGGCCGACCTTGGCGGCGTCGCGGGACTGGAACACCGCGGTCAGGTGCAGCGTGTCGGACTCGGCGAACTCGGCGTAGACCAGGTCAGCCGCGTCCAGCCCGGCCGGGGTGGTCGACGGGCCGACCCGCAGCGGCACGGCGACCGCCTGCCGGCCGGCCAGCGGCGCCGCGCTCACCGGCGCGCCGGTCAGCGGGCCGGCCGGCAGGCTCGGGGTCGGGCTCGGCGCGGGCGTCGCCGGGGCGTTGCCCGGGTCGACCACGTCGACGCTGCCCGTGCTGGACTGGGGCTCGCTGCACGCCGTGCCGAGGCCGACGAGGAGGGCCGGGGCGAGGGCGGAGCGGAGCATCTGCCGGCGGTTCACCCCAGGTCCTCGCCCGAGTCGAGGGCGTAGCTGCGGCCGTCGCCGTCGCCCCGGGACCGGTAGGTGCCACCGCTGCCGTTGACCGGCATCGGCTTGCCCGGCACCGGCGGCTTGACCGACGCCTTGCCCGGTGCGGGCGGCTTCGCCGTCCCGGCGGAGGCGCCGGACTCGGACGGGTGCATCCGCGGCAGCACCATGGTGGACTCGGCGGACTGGCCGGGGCCCGGCCGGGGCTTGGGCCGGTTGGCCGGGGCCGCCGGGCGGTTGGTGGCGGGGGCCGGGGCGGGCAGGCGCGGGGCCAGCACGGCGCCGATCACCGGGGCGTTGACCTGCTCGAACTGCTGGAGCGCGGCGGTGATCTCGCCGCTGCGGGTCCGCCCGGTCTCGGCCACCACGATCACCGCGTCGACGTGCCGGCCCAGCGCCTGGGCCTCCACGGCGAGGGTCGGCTGGGCGGTCTCGATCAGCACGTGGTCGAAGCGCGCGGACAGCTCGTGCAGGATCTCCAGCAGGCCGGACACCGGCAGCTCGATCTCGGCGTCCAGGTCGCCCGGGACGAGCACCCGGAGCTGGCCGAGACCCGGCAGCGGGGCCAGCGCCTTGAGCGCCGGCACGTCGCGGCGGAGCACCGAGGCGAGGCTGTGCCGCCCCTCGGCCACGCCGGTGATGCTGCTCAGCGCTGAGTCGGGCTTGGTGGTGATCAGCGCGACCTGCTGGCCGGTGCGGGCGTACGCCGCGGCCAGGTTGGCCGCCACGAACCCGGCGGCGGAGCCGGCCGAGCCGTCGCAGAGCAGCAGTTGACGCCCGCGACCGGCCTGCGCCGGCTCGGGCACCGCGGAGAGCAGCACGTTGCGCAGCCGGCCCAGCTCGCGGGAGATCTTGTGGGTGGCCGGCAGCACGGCCAGCGAGGGGGTACGCGCCGGCAGCTCCAGCAGCAGCGGCAGGCCGACCCGGTCGGAGATGTCCCGCCCGCGGCGGATGCGGGTGTCGAGCCGGTCCAGCACCAGCGCCAGCACGATGCCGAGCAGCAGGCCGGCGCCCATGCCGCTGGCCAGGTTCAAGGTCCGGTTCGGCGAGCTGGGGCTCTCCGGCAGCCGGGCGTCCGAGATGATCTCGCCCGGATCGCTCTCGGCGGAGAGCAGCGGGCTGAGCCGGTTGTTCAGCGACGTGAGCTGGTTGGTCAGCACGTTGCGGTCGGCCTCGGCACGCTCCCGCTCGGGGCTGTTGGCCGGCGCCGCGGCGATCCGCCCGGCGACCGCGCTGAGCTGCTTGTTGACGTCGGCGATCTGCTGCTTGAGCGCGGTGGTCTCGTTCTCCAGCGCCTTCTGCGCGGTGGCCTTGCGCAGGTCGAGGTAGGCCTGCGCGAAGGCGTGCGACCCGGACTGCGCCTGGGCGGGGCTGTCGGCCTCGTAGGCCACCTGGAGGATCTGGCTGTTCGGCGGGACGGTGACGGTCACCGACTTCACCAGCTGGTCGGACCCGGTGCCGACCTTCATGAGGCCCTTGGCCCGCTCGGCCACGACCAGCGAACGGACCACCTGCGCCTCGGTGTCGAGGTTCACCTTGGCGTTGGGGTTGCTCTCCGCGCCGGCGCTGAGCGGGCGGACCAGCAGCGAGGTGCTCGACGTGTAGCGCGCGTGCTGCAGCTGGCTCACCGCCAGGCCGCCGGCCAGGCCGAGGACCGCGGCGAGGAGCAGGATCCACCAACGGCGGCGCAGCCAGCCCAGGTAGGCCATGAGGGCAAGACCGTCGGAGTCGCTCTCGGCCAAACGGGGTGAGGGCATCAGAGTCTGTCGCTCCCTTTCGACCGAGCCGGGCAGTCCACGGCACAGCTGGACCTGACCGTGACCTTGAGTGTCCCCGATCCGAACGATGAGGGAAAGTCTGCTCCCGTTCCGGTAAGCCTGCCCACGTGTAGGCAGCCCGCGTAGATATGGCCGATCGGCGCTGGCCATTCGGCGGGTTTCCCGGCGTGGGGCCCGACCTGCCCCCGGGATCGACGTCGCCGTCGATCCTCGTGCGGAGCGGTGACGAGATCCTGACACATGACCCCCGGTGCGGTCGGCCCGGCCCGTCATGCCGCTCGTACCCCGGCTGACCTCGGCTGTCGCGCGCCCGGCTGGATCCCGGTGACGGGATTCCCGGGTGATCCGACCCGTGGGCGGGATCCATCCAACGGCCCCCTTCAGTTGTCCACCCCCGCGCCAGTAGGTTGTCATGACGCGCCCGACGGTCACTCACGAAAATCCGGGCGCGGTCGCGGCGTACGGGAGGGACGTTCTGTGAGCGGGTCAATCGATGGCTCGGGTGAGGTCCTGCTGGTCGGCTCCAGTGGTGGGCATCTCGCCCAGCTCCTGGCGCTGGAGCCGTGGTACCAGGGGCGCCGTCGGGCGTGGGTCACCTTCGACACCCCGGACGCCCGCTCGCTGCTCGCCGGCGAGGACGTGGTCTGGGCCCACCACCCCACCACGCGCAACGTCCGCAACCTGGTCCGCAACGCCTTCCTCGCGCTGAAGGTCATCCGCCGGCGCCGGGTCGACGCCGTGGTCACCACCGGCGCCGGGGTCGCCCTGCCGTTCGTGGTCGCCGCCCGGCTGCGCCGGATCCCGACGGTCTACATCGAGGTCTACGACCGCATCGACAGCGCGACCCTGACCGCCCGGCTCTGCCGCCCCTTCCTCTCCGCGATGCTCGTGCAGTGGGAGGAGCAGCGCCGCATGTACCCGGAGGCGACCGTCGTGGGGAACCTGCTGTGAGCGTTGAGTTGCCCCGGCAGCGCGACGGCCGGCGGGCGCCGTTCGTGCTGGTCGTCGTCGGCACCGACGTGCACCGGTTCGACCGGCTGGTGGGCTGGCTGGAGCGCTGGCACGCCGACCGGCCCGGCGTCCGGCTCGTCCTGCAGTACGGCCACAGCCGCACCCCGGCGCTGCCCGAGGCCACCCCGTTCCTCGGCCACGAGGAGCTCCAGCGGGCGATGGCCGAGGCCACCCTCGTGGTGAGCCACGGCGGCCCGGCCACCATCACCGAGGCCCGGCGCACCGGCCACCTGCCGATCGTGGTGCCCCGCGACCCGATCCACGACGAGCACGTCGACAACCACCAGCAGCTCTTCGCCCGGCGACTGGGCGCGGCCGGCATGGTCCGGCTCTGCGAGTCCGAGGCCGAACTGGTCGGCGCCCTCGACGAGGGGCTGGCCGACCCGGCCCGGTTCGTCCTCGCCGCCGACCCGGGCCGGCCCGATCCGCGCGCCGAGGCGGTGGCCCGGGTCGGCGCGGTGATCGACAACCTGGTGGCCCGCCGGGTCCGCCAGCGCGCTGGCGGGCGGCGCGGGTGAGCGCCGCGGAGCCGGCCGAGCCCCGCGTCCTCTTCGTCGGCGGCCTGGGCCGCAGCGGCTCCACCCTGCTTGAGCTGCTGCTGGCGCAGAGTGCCGACGTGTGCGCGGTCGGTGAGGTGGTGCACCTCTGGGAGCGGGCGCTCGGCGCCGACGAGCGGTGCGGCTGCGGCGAACGCTTCACCGCCTGCCCGTTCTGGCAGCAGGTGGGCGAGCAGGCCTTCGGCGGCTGGTCCGCCGTCGACCGGGACGACGTGCTGGCGCTCAAGGACCGGGTCGACCGCACCCGGCACATCCCCCGGCTGGCGAAGAACTCGCTCTCCGCGGAACAGCTCGCCGACGTCCGCCGCTACGCCGACCTCTACACCCGCATCTACCGGGCCGCCCTGGCGGCGACCGGCGCCCGGGTGGTGGTCGACTCCAGCAAGCACGCCTCGCTCGCCTTCGCGCTGCGCTGGGCCGAGGGGCTCGACCTGCGGGTGCTGCACCTGGTCCGGGACAGCCGGGCGGTGGCCTACTCCTGGGGCAAGCAGGTGCGCCGGCCCGAGGTGGTCGACGGCGAGGACTTCATGCCGACCTTCTCGCCGTTCGAGGTGAGCAAGCTGTGGACCGCGCAGAACGCCGCGTTCCACCTGCTCGCCACCCGGGCGCAGGTGCTCCGGCTGCGCTACGAGGACTTCACCGCCGACCCGGCCGGCACGGTCCGCCGGCTGCGCGAGTTCGCCGACCTGCCGGACGACCCGGAGGCGCTGCGCGTCCTCACCGATCCTCCCGCCGCCCCCTTCCGGGCGCACAGCATCGCCGGCAACCCGCTGCGGTTCAGTGGTGGGCCGTTGACCGTGCGGCGCGACGAGGCGTGGCGGAGCCGCCTGCCGCGCCGCAGCCGGGCCGTGGTCAGCCTGGCCACGCTCCCCTTCCGAGTCCGCTACGGCTACCTGGGCCAGCGGGGATCCGACGAGTCCGTGGAGAAAGCATGAGTGGGCCGAGCATCTCGGTCGTCGTACCGACGCGGGACCGTCCGGAGCTGCTGCGCGCGGCGCTCGACGCGATCCTCAGCCAGGCGCACCCCGGCCTGATCGAGGCCGTCGTGGTCTACGACCAGTCCGAGCCGGACCGGTCGCTGGAGCTGGACCGGGGCGACCGGCGGGTCCGGGTCATCACCAACACCCGCAGCCCGGGGCTGGCCGGGGCGCGCAACACCGGCATCGAGGCGGCCACCGGCGACCTGGTCGCGTTCTGCGACGACGACGACGAGTGGCTGCCGGGCAAGCTCGCCGCCCAGCTCGGCGCGCTCGACGTGCACCCGGACGGCGCGCTGGTCAGCTGCGGCATCCGGGTCAGCTACGACGACCGCACGGTGGACCGCTCGCTGGACCGGTCCCGGGTGTCGCTGGAGGCGCTGCTCCGCGACCGGCTCACCGAGCTGCACCCGTCCACGTTCCTCATCCGCCGGGCCGCCCTGCTCGACGCGATCGGGCTGGTCGACGAGCAGATCCCGGGCAGCTACGCGGAGGACTACGAGTTCCTGCTCCGGGCCGCCCGGTACGCCCCGCTGGTCAACGTGGAGAGCCCGTACGTGCTGGTCCGCTGGCACAAGCGGTCCTACTTCGCGCAGCGCTGGGAGACCATCTCGACCGCGTTGCAGTGGCTGCTGCGCCGCTACCCCGAGTTCGCCACGGTGCCGCACGGCGAGGCCCGGGTGGCCGGGCAGATCGCCTTCGCCCAGGCGGCCATGGGCAACCGGCGGGACGCGGTGCGCTGGGCCCGGCGCACCCTGGCCCGCAACCCGCGGGAGCCGCGCGCCTACCTGGCGCTGGCCGTGGCGAGCCGCGCCGTGCAGGCCGACCGGGTGCTGCGCACGCTGCACAAGCGCGGCCGGGGCATCTGAGCCGTACGCGCGACGGGCGGGCGACCAGCCGGTCGCCCGCCCGTCTCCGTGCGTGGGGTCAGGCCACGCAGAAGGACTTCCACGCCTGGATGCTCGGCTGGTCGAGCAGCCGGAAGTCGCCCTGGCTGACCACCTGGTTGTAGTAGGCCACGAACTCCGGCCGCTGGCCGTTGAGGAAGCCGGTCATCGAGCGGATCCAGGTCGCCCGGCCGCTGCCGGAGTCGCCCGGCACCAGGTCACTGCCGGTCTCGGCGACGCCCCACGGCTTGCCCAGCGCCTTGGACTTGCTGATCATCTCGCCGTAGATCTCCTGCGGCGAGGCGTACCGCTTCCACTTGGCGCCCCAGTTGTAGCAGTCCCACCCGAGCGTCTCGATCACGTCGCCGCCGGGGTAGAAGGCGTCGAAGCTGCGCCCGGACTTGGGGTCGAGCGTCCAGCACATCAGGATCAGCGTGTTGATCAGCTTGGGGTTGTTCGCCCGGTTCGCCAGCCCGGCGACCCGCTTCCAGGCCGTCCGGTACGCCGCCGTGGTGAAGGCGCCGCGCTCGACGTCGTCCTCCGGCTCGTGGAAGTACGACCAGTACACGTTGTGCTCGCGCGGGATCGAGGCGAACCACGAGGCGAGCCGGGAGTCGTGCTTGCCGGAGTTGATCTCCTGCGGGGAGGCCTTGAAGGAGACCACCACGGTCCGGTCCACCACGTCGGCCCGGCTGCCGTTCCACGCCGGCGGGAGTCCGGGGAAGAAGACCCGGGCCATCCGCAGCTTGCCGAAGGTCCGGTCGGAGCGGCTCAGTGCCTGGCCGAAGGTCTCCCCGTTCTGCACGCCGATCGACGCGCCGGGGAGGGTCAGCCGGGTGCCGGCGAAGCCCGGGACGGAGCCGGCGGAGGTCGACGGCGACACGGCCGGCTTGCCGCCGAGGCCCTGTTCGGCGCTCGGGGTCGCGGCGCCGGGCGAGGCCGCGCCGCTCGGGCCGGCCGACAGCGCCGGCCCGCCGGTCGGCGTCGCCTCGCCGGCCTGCCGGGTCTCGTCGGGACGGAGGGCCGCCACGGCGACACCGCCGCCCGCGACGGCGAGCACGAGGGCCGTGGCGACGGCGATCCGCCAGCGCCGCGGGGAACCACCGGGCGGCGTCGGGGTCGGCGCGACCGGCGGAGGCGGCGGCTGATCGGCGCCACCGGCGCCGGGCCGGGTACGCGGCTCGATCCGCACCCCCTCCGGCGGCGGCCCGGGCAGGGTGGCGGTGGCGGCCGTGCCCCCGGCCCAGCCGGCCTCCGGGCCGGGACCGGCCGGCGGCCCCCAGCCACCGTGACCGGCCGGTCCGCCCTGCGGCGTCCAGTCGGCGTCCCCGCCGTGCGGCGCCCACCCGGCGTCCCCGGCCGGGGCCGTCCGGTCGTCGGGTCCGCCGTGCACGGTCCAGTCGGCGTTCCCGCCGGGCGATGCCCAGTCGCTGTCCGCGCTCTGTGGCGCCCAGCCGGCGGCCGCGGCCTCCGGCGCCCGGTCGGCGTCGGGGTGCCCGGCCGGGCCGGCCTGGCGCGGCGGCCTCGCTGGAGCTGATCCGGATCGCCGGTTCGGTCAGCGCCGCCACCGCGCTCGCCGCCGCGGTCGCCAGCGCGCTCGGCCGGCCCCTGCTCGCCGCG